>DASSNI010000028.1:0-3267 GCA_035701385.1 Candidatus Limnocylindria bacterium
GCCTGTTCAAGACCACCATGAACATCGAGATCCCGCGTCCGTTCCCGCGACTGACCTATGCGGAAGCGATGGGGCGCTACGGCTCCGACAAGCCGGACATCCGCTTCGGCATGGAGCTGGTGGACCTGACCGATACGGTCCGCGGCGTCGACTTTCGGGTGTTCTCCGAACCGATCGCCGCCGGTGGCCGCGTGCGCGGGCTGCTGGCAGCCGGGTGCGGCGGCTATTCGCGCAAGCAGCTGGATGGCCTGATCGACCTGGCGAAGCGCCATGGCGCCGGCGGGCTCGTGCACCTCTCGGTCGGCGCGGAGGGTGAGCTGTCCGGGCCGGCGGCAAAGTTCCTGGACGCTTCGGTCCAGGCGGCGCTGCGCGAGCGGATGGGCGCATCGGCCGGCGACCTCATCCTCATCGTGGCCGGCGCCGACCCGGTTCGCGGCGCCGAGGCACTGGGCCAGGTGCGGCTGCAGCTGGGTGAGGAGCTTGGCCTGCGGACGCCGGGCGTGCTGGCCTACGTGTGGGTGCGCTTCTTCCCGATGTTCATGTGGGACGAGCAGGGGCAGCGCTGGGACGCCACCCACAATCCGTTCAGCGCGCCCGTCTGGGAGGAGGCGGACCGCATGGAGCAGGATCCCGGCTCGATCCATGCCCAGCAGTACGACCTGGCGCTGAACGGCTGGGAGGCGGGCGGCGGCTCCATCCGCATCCATCGTCGCGACCTGCTGGAGCGCGCGTTCGCGCTGATGGGGCACAGCATGGAAAGCGCCCGCGACCAGTTCGGCGCGCTGCTGGACGCGCTGGAGTACGGTGCGCCGCCGCACGGCGGCATCGCCATCGGCCTGGACCGATGGGCGGCGCAGTACGCCGAGGTCGACAACATCCGCGAGGTGATGGCCTTCCCCAAGACGCAGTCCGGGGCCGACCTCATGCTCGACGCCCCGTCAACCATCTCGGACGCTCAGCTGGAGGAGCTGCACCTGCGGGTCGCGGAAAACGCGGACTAGCCTCCGTCCTCCGGCGCCGGCTGCCACAGCTCGAAGCGGTTGCCCTCGGGATCGGTCGCCCAGCCGAAGCGGCCCAGGCCCTCGTACTCCTGGAGGTCATCGTCCACGGTGCCGCCGGCGGCGCGGACCTGCTGGAGCATGGCGTCCAGGTCGGTCACTCGGAAGTTCAGCATGACCTGCTGCTCGGGCCGGCCGAGGTAGTCGGTGTCGCGAGGGAATGCCGAGAAGGCCGTGGCTCCGGCCTCCTGGAACCATGGCGTCCCCGACTCACCGGCGAAGGTGTCAATACCGAGCGCCTGCCGATACCACTCCGCCAGCGTCGCGGGGTCGCTCGCCCGGAAGAAGACGCCGCCAATCCCCGTCGCGCGTTCCATGACAGGTACTACGACTCGGGGAACGCGCCTGAGGCGTCGTGCGTCTCCGCGCCCGCGAGCGGCGGGTTGAAGACGCACACCAGGCGCAGCGTCTCGCGTACACGAACTACGTGGCGGTCATGCTCGTTCAGGGCATAGAGGACGCCCGGGCCGATGGCGTGGCGCGCGCCGGATCCGAGCTCTTCGATCTCGGCGGACCCCTCCAGGCAGTAGCACGCCTCCAGGTGGTGGCGGTACTCCATCTCGAGCTCGGCGCCCGCCTCGACCACGGTGTCGTGCAGCGAGAAGCCCATGCCATCGTCGCGCAGCAGGATGCGTCGGCTGCGCCAGCCCTCGCCCTGCACGTCGCGCTCGGTGCCGATGACCTCGTCCAGCGATCGCACGATCACGGGGAGGCATGCTAGCGGCTGGCCCGCGCCGGGCTGCGGCATAATCGGCGTCCCATGAGCGTCTACCTCGACCACGCCGCCACTACCCCGCTGCGGCCCGAGGTGCTCGACGCGATGCAGCCGTACCTGACCGAGCACTTCGGCAATCCATCGAGCATCCACGGCACCGGCCGCCGAGCGCGCCTTGGCCTGGACGAGGCGCGCGAGACGGTGGCGCGCATCCTGGGCGCCAAGCCACGCGAGGTCGTGTTCACGGCCAGCGGCACGGAGGCCGACAACCTGGCCATCAAGGGCGCCGCCTGGGCGGCCAGCGCCCGTGGTCGCGAGCTGCTGATCAGCAGCGTCGAGCACAAGGCGGTGGTGAACGCGGCGGCGGTCATGGAGCGCTACGGCTTCGGGGTCGCCGAGCTGCCGGTGGACCGATACGGCCGGGTGGACCCGGCCGCGGTGGAATCGGCCATCACCGAGCACACCACCCTGGTCAGCGTGCTGTACGCCAACAACGAGGTGGGCACGCTGCAGCCGATCGCCGAGATCGGCGCCATCTGCCGGGCGCGCAGGGTGCTGTTGCACGTTGACGCGGTGCAGGCCGCCGGCGCCCTGCCGCTGGACGTCGACGCGCTGGGCGCCGACCTGCTGAGCCTGTCCGCCCACAAGCTTTACGGCCCGAAGGGCGTGGGTGCCCTGTTCGTGCGCCAGGGCACGCCGCTCGTGGCGCAGATCTCCGGCGGCTCGCAGGAGCGCCAGCGGCGCGCCGGCACGGAGAACGTGGCCGGCATCGTGGGGTTCGCGCGGGCACTGGAGCTGGCGGACGCGGAACGTGAGGCCGAGGGGGAACGGCAGGCGGCGCTGCGCGACCGGCTCATCGCCGAGATGACGGCGCTGCCGGGCGTGACGCTCACCGGCCACCCGACCGAGCGGCTGCCGAACAGCGCCTCGTTGCTGGTGGAAGGCGTGGAGGGCGGCGACCTGGTGGCGGCGCTCGACCTGGAGGGCGTGGCCGCGTCGACCGGCAGCGCCTGCACCACCGGATCGGCGGAGCCCAGCCACGTGCTGCTGGCCATGGGCATCGAGCCCAACGCGGCCCACGGATCGCTGCGGCTGACGCTGGGGCGCAGCACGACCGCGGAGGACGTGCGCTACACCGTGGAGGCGACGCGCCGCGTGCTCGAGCGGATGCGTGGCGCCGGGGAGCTGCGGCCCGAGGCCGCATCGGTCCAGTGAGCCGCGTCGTGGCCGCCATGAGCGGCGGGGTGGACTCGAGCGTGGCGGCCGCCCTGCTGGCACGGGATGCGGCGTCCACCGGTGACGAGGTGGTCGGCGTCTGGATGCGCCTGCACGGCGACGCCGGCGAGGGCTGGGAGCAGTCGCGCAGCTGCTGCTCACCGGACGCGGCCGACGACGCACGGAGGGTCGCCCAGATCGCCGGCATCCCGTTCTTCGTGCTGAACCTGGAGCGCGAGTTCGGCGAGCGGGTGATCGACGCCTTCGCCGATGGCTACC
>DASSNI010000029.1:0-3422 GCA_035701385.1 Candidatus Limnocylindria bacterium
CAGGATGCGGAAGTTCATGGCGAAGGTCGACGAGATGAGCAGCAGCATCAGCGCCCAGAGCACGAGCGGCGTGCGCAGGGCGTAGCCGATGCCCTCCCCCAGGCTCTCGAGCACGCGCGGCTGGTGCTCCGGGATGATCGGTCGTCGGATCAGGGTCGGATCCATGCGCCAGACCGCCACCAGCACCGCGACGTAGCTGATGGCATTGAGGGCGAAGTTGAAGGCCACGCCCGAGGTGGTGGTGTGGAAGAGCTGCGTGCCAAGGGCAATCGTGACGCCGGCGAGGGCCGGGCCCACCACGCGCGCCGAGTTGAAGGCCGTGGAGTTGAGCGCGATGGCGTTGGTCAGCGTGGCCGGCGGCACCAGCTCGGCGGCAAGCGACTGGCGCAACGGCATGTCAATGGCGTTGACCAGGCCGAGCACCAGGGCCAGGGCGTAGATCATCGGGATGGTGATCACCCCGGTCACCGTCAGCGCGAAGAGCGCGCAGACCTGGAGCATGGCGGCCCCTTGCGTGGCCAGGATCGCGTGCCGCTTGTCGAGCCGATCGGCGAAGACGCCGCCGAACGGCGCGAAGACGGTGGAGGGCACGAACTCGAGGGCCGATGCGATGCCCAGTTCGATCGGTGAGCCGCCGAGCGCGAGCACCAGCCACGGCAGCGAGACCTGCTGCATCCAGGTGCCGACGCGGCTGACCACCTGGCCCGACAGGTACAGGCGGAAGTTGCGATTCTCCAGGCTGGAGAACCCTCGCTTCAGGCCGGCAAGGCCCTCATGCGCCGATGGCGTGCGGTTGCTCATCGTCCTCGTCGCGGGACGCCCTCGCCAGCTCGGCGGCGGTCATGGCCTTGATCACGCGCCGGCTTGCCTTCGTCGACAGCGCGCCCCAAAGGAGCTGGTAGGCGAAGAGCAGGACGACCACCGCAGCCAGCAGCGCGCCGATCAGGAAGGCGATATCGGCCCCGAACAGCTCGGCCATGGCGCCGGCGAACAGGCCGCCGAACGGCGCGGAGCCGGCGAAGACCATGACGTACAGCGACATCACCCGACCGCGCAGCGCATCCGGCACGCCGTTCTGGACCGTCACGTTGATCGTGTTGACCATGAGCATGGCCGCGAAGCCGAGGACGACGACCGTCGGGAAGGCGGCCAACGGGAAGGGGGCCACGCCGAGCAACACTTCGAAGAGCACGAAGGCCGCCGCACCGCCCATGATCAGCCGCAGCAGCGGCCGGCGATTGCCGGAGAAGGCCAGCATCAGCGAGCCCGCCAGCGAACCGACGCCCATGGCCGCATACAGCGCACCGTAGCCGTCGGCACCCATCGAGAGCACGTCCTTGGCGTAGAGCGGCAGCAGTGTCTGGAAGTTCATGCCGAACATGGCCACGCCGCCCAGCAGGATCAGCGGCCACAGCACCATGGGTGTGCGCACGGCATAGCGGACCCCCTCAGCGATGCTGGAGCGCACCGACCCGAAGCTCTCCGGGCGCTCGATCCGGCGCATCTGGGCGGGAATCATCATCCACAGGCCGCCGAGCACCGCGAGGTAGCTGACCGCATTGATCCCGAAGTTGACGGCCGGCCCGAACAGGGCGAGGGTCACGCCGGCGACCGCGGGGCCAACCACGCGCGCGGCGTTGAAGGTCGCCGAGTTGAGCGCGATGGCATTGGCCAGCTCATCGCTCGGCACGAGCTCGGCCGCGAACGCCTGCCGCACCGGCATGTCGACGGCATTGATGAGGCCCAGCGCCGTGGCCAGGACGTAGATGTGCCAGATCTCGATGACGCCGGTGACGGTCAGCGCGAACAGCACGCCGGCCTCGACCATGGCCGCCGCCTGCGTGCCGATCAGCGCGTGGCGCTTGTCGATCCGGTCGGCGAGGACGCCGCCCAGCGGTGCGAAGACCATGGGCGGCGCGAACTGCAGGGCCAGCACGATGCCGAGCTGGATCGCCGAGCCACCCAGCAGCAGGACCAGCCACGGCTGGCTGACCGACTGCATCCACGTGCCGATCAGGCTGACGATCTGACCGCTGAGGTAGAGCCGGTAGTTCCGATGGCGGAGCGCCGAGAAGCCATCTCCCAGGAAGCTGCGGCCGCGGCGCGGCCCACCCGGCACCGGCGCGGGCAGGGGCGCCGGCGCCGACGAGCGGCGGAGGACGCGGAGCTGCGGCGGGAGGCCGGTGAGCAGGATTCGGGGGAGGCTGAAGTACGTCACTAGTTAGCTATGCTAACAAATTTTCGGCACGTCGCCAACCCCCTACGATTGGCCGTACAGGATGTCCCGAATGACTGGCAGCGAGGGGGTGCCGTGCGCCAGCACACCCTCCAGGAACGGGCGGTAGGTGAACGGCGCGCCGTTCACCTGAGCGCGGCGCCGGGCCTCCGCCTCGAGCTCGGTCATGCCCACCGCCCCGAGGAAGTACTCGCACAGCTGTGTCGAGGACAGCCGCGCCCGGTCCCACTTGTTGGCCGCCTCCGATTCCTCCTGGAAGCCCTCGGTGACCATCAGCCGCATTGCCTCGTCACGGTCCATGCTGCCGGTGTGGATCCGGATATCCATCATCGCGTTGGTGATCGAGCGCAGGTAGAACTTCCAGTGGACCAGCAGCAGGGCGGGGTCATCGGCTCCGTAGCCGACGTCCATCATCACCTGCGTGACGTACACCGCCCAGCCCTCGGCGAACACGCCGGACTGGAAGACGGCGCGCGCCAGCGACGCGCATCGGTTCGAGAATGCCAGCTGCAGGTAGTGCCCCGGCACGGCCTCGTGGATGGTGAGCAGGCGCAGCATGCGCGCGTTGTCCTCGCGCAGGTACGACTCGCGCTGCTCATCGGTCCAGTCGTCCGGCATCGGCGTGATGGCGAAGAAGCTGGAGAGGCCGCGGTCCAGCGCGCCGGGCGGCATCAGCATCGCCCCGCCGAAGGCGCGCAGGAACTCCGGGGTCCAGATGATCTCGAGCGGTTCGTCCGCCAGGCCGATGAGGTCGGTCCGGCCGATGAACTCCTCGATGCGCCGCAGCTCGGCCTCGCAGAAGTCGAGCAGCTCCCCCGCCGTGGGATGGTCCGCGGCGATGGCGTCCAGCACGCGGCGCACCAGCACGTTGCCGTCGATCGGCTCCGGCTCCTTGCCGATCCAGGTCGGCCACAGCTGCCGCGCCAGGCGGGTCATCTCGGCGCGCACCTGGACGAAGCCGGCCTGCGCCCGCGCCAGCAGGTCGTCCGGCGTGAGATCGGTCTTCAGCGCGTGGCGGAACTTCTGCGCATAGAGCTCCGGCCCCAGCCGGAAATCGCCGTCGGTGCGCGGCAGCAGCTCGTCGGCCAGCCACCGGCCGAAGGCGTCGACGGAGGCAATGGCAGCCAGGGCAGCAGCCTCCACCTCTCCGCGCAGCTCGGCGTCGTCGAGCTGCTTCGCCTCGTCG
>DASSNI010000030.1:0-8623 GCA_035701385.1 Candidatus Limnocylindria bacterium
CTTGCCGCTCCGACGCCGGAAGCGGTGAGTGCAGTCCCGAGGAGGACCGCAGCGAGCGAGATGGATCCGATCCGTCTTCCGTGCAGCATGGTCGCGTGACCTCCGATGCGTGGTTTCACAACCCGCCGGGCACGCGGAGGCCAGATGCTCATGCCGCACCTCGTGAAGGTCAGTGACATATGTCACCTAACCCCGCGCAACGCGTTGGTAAGCGGCTGGTAATGGGTGGCGTGGTATCTGGGCCGCGTGGGCAGCTATTTCATGGCTCGCATCTCGCCAGATGCCCGCGGCTGCCTGCTGGCGACCGGCCGAGAGCGCTACCTGGCGCCCGGCCAGCTGGTCAGTGAGGCGGAGAACATGACCCGCTCAGGGGTCGTCATCGGCGGACGCATCCGTCTCTTCGGGCTGGACATGCAGGGTCATGAGGTCACGCGCTGGACGCTGGGCGCCGGCTCGGTCGTCGGCCTGGGCGCGCTCGCCGGCGTGGCGGACGGCATCGGGACGCGGGCGGCATCGGCCGCCCGAATAATGGAATTCGACACCTTGGCCGTGAGGCGTCTCCGGCGGGACCCCGGCTTCATGCAAGCTGTGGCGGCCGAGCTGCACCAGCGATTCCTGGCGGTTGCCTCTGAGCGGTCGCTGCTTCACCGCGGCGGCCTTGCCAGGCGCGTGGCTTCAGAGCTTCTTCATCTGATAGATGATCCCGACGCCGGCACTGTCCTTGAGGTGACGCACGAACAGCTCGCCGACGCCCTGGGCTCGAGCCGCGAAGTCGTGTCCCGGCAGCTGCACCGGCTGGGTCGGCTCGGCCTGGTGGAGCAGCACGGCCGCGGGCACGTTTCAGTGACGAATCCCGCCGCCCTGGATGCATTCGTGCATCGTGCGGCCGATGCCGCCTACCGCTGATCGAGCCGGCTGGCGATGATCAGGTACTGGGCGCTGCCCCGGAAGAAGTCGATGACATCGCCACCGTCCAGGAACTCGTTGCCGATGCTCTCGATGTTCTCGGCGGTGAGCGGAAGGAACGTGCCCTCCACGTGGATCGGCCTGTCGCGCACGTAATCGAGCGTGTACTGACCGTCGTTCAGCCGGGTATCGATCAGGACCATGACCCGGTCGGTCACATCTCCGTCGGACATGACAGGGATGGGTCCACCTTCCGCAACGTACTCTACGTCGGCGGTTATGCTGACGTCCGATTCGAACTTCCCTTTCGGGTCGGCCAGCAGCCGGGCCAGGTCGCTGCCGCCGGGAGTTGGCGTGGGGGCGGTTGGCGGGCTGTCAGCCCCCCTGTTTCCTTCTGATCGGACCCAGATGGCGGCAGTGCTGTCGGTGTAGACCCGCTCCCACAACGGCGAGCTGTCGAACCAGGTGGCCAATGGCCAGTCCGGCGGCAGCACGGCGTGGTCGATCCCGTATCGGTCCAGGGTCGCCTGTGGATCGCCCTCCAAGCCGATCATCGAGACGTACATGCGCAGCAGCTCGTCCCCGTACACATCGGCCCGGCCGTCCATGAAGATCGGGTGGTCCGGCCGGTGCTGGCCGATGTACCCGCCCCACTCGTATCGGTTGAAGATGCGCTGACCGGGGTCGTGGGCATCCATCCAGGCGACGGCATCGGCAGGCAGGCCTCGGGCGATCTCCGTGGCCTGTGCGCCGGGGTTCACGCGCGCCAGGGCGACGCCGAGGCCGATGACCACCAGCAGTCCGATCAGCACCCCGTTGACGGTTCCCAGCAGTCCGCGGCGCCGGCGGCTCAGGCGCGCCAGCATCGGCGCCATCCGCTGGCCGAAGCCCGTCTGGGAGATCTCCGGCGACAGGATCACGGCCGCCACCGCGGCGCCGATGGGGCCAACGATCAGCAGGAAGCGAATGGCCTGCCACGCCATGACGACGAGTCCCAGCAGGATCAAGGCGTCGCCTGTGCGGAGCCGGTTGCGGGCGCTTCCCACGATCAGCGCGGGCAACACTGCGACCAGCGCGAAGCCGAGCAGCAGCCAGCCGAACAGGCTGTCCAGCGTGGCCGGGAACCACTCCATCACGTAGCGGTTCAGCGCGGTGATGCTCAGCGTGTAGAGCGGGTAGCCGTACAGGTCGGTCCCATTCGGGTTCAGCACCAGCACCGCGGCGCTGCCGACCATGGCGAGGGCCAGGTCTCGCAGCTGCGACCAGGTCAGGGGCTCCGGGCTGAGCCTGCGGCCCGCGAGCCGATCCACCGCTTCGCCAACCAGCACCGCTCCGGCAAGCAGGAACAGCAGCACCCACCCGGCATGCAGGTTGGCCCACAGCACGTTGACCAGCGGCAGCCCCAGCAGCCAGCGACGGCGCCGATCAACCAGGTAGCGCCACAGCAGCCAGATCACCGCTGTCGCCATCAGCAGGTCGAGCACCTGCACGCGCACGCCCATCACAGGGCCGGCCAGCACAAGGCCGATGCTCAGCCAGACGACGCGGCTCAGCCAGCCGATGGCCGGCACGCGCAACGCGATCGCGCGCCACAGCACCCAGAAGGAGAGGAGGGTGAAGGCGCCGAACAGGAAGCTCAGGAGGGTGTCGCCCCATGGACCCAGCCCGTGGCCGATGGCCAGGATCACGTTCGCCAGCCAGTCCTGGCTGGTCCACTCGCGGCCCGCGCCGACGATGCTCCACGTGTCGGTGCGCGGCACGCCGCCGGCGGCCAGCACGTCCTGCCCGGCGCGGATGTGCCACCACACGTCGCCATCGATCAGCGGCCAGGTGGCCCGAGGCAGCACCGCCGCCACGAAGAACGCGACGACCGCCACCGTCGCGGCCGCGACCCCGCGCGGCTCCACCTTGGATGACATGCCGCGGAGTCTAGGCGCGGGTGGGTGCGTCCCGTCACCACCCCGAAGTACTGGCGCGCGGTGCTAGCCTCCGGCCGCATGCGGATCGTGGGTGCCTACGCGCTGGTGGCCAGCATCGTGGCGGTCGTGTTCGCCGCCGGGCTGCTGGGCGGCGGGTTCGGGGCCATCGAGCGCTCGGACTACATGACCTATCACGTCGCCGCCCGCATCGTGCTGGACGGCAACGGCGCCTGCTTGTACGACGTCGCCTGCCAGGAGGCGGAGCAGCGCGCGTTGATCGGTGACGAGCCGTCGTTCGAGCGCGGCGCCCTGCCCTACAACTCGCCTCCGTGGCTGGCGGCCCTCCTGGTGCCACTCGGCCTGCTGTCCCTGCACCTGGGCTTCGCGCTGTTCACGCTCGCCTCGCTGCTCGTCCTGGCGGCCGCCGCGTGGCGAGTGACTCCCGGCAGCGCCGCCATGCGCCTGCTCCCGGCGATCCTGCTGCTCACTGCCTGGCCGACGGTGATGGGCGCCATCCGCGGCCAGTCGACACTGGCCGTGGTTGCCCTGCTGGGCGTCTCGACGCTCGGCTCCGGCGCTGCCCTCGGGTTGAGCGCGCTGAAGCCGACGCTCGGGCCGCTGTGGGCAGTGTGGCTGCTGGCAGCCCGCCGCTGGCGGGAGCTGATGGTCGCGGCGCTCGTCGTGGTTGCGCTGGTCGTGTTGGCGGCATTCGTCGTCTCGCCGCAGGCGGTGGTCGACTACCCGGCGCACCTCCTGGGCGTGGCGGCACCTGATGCCATTGGCGTGCACGTCGAGGAGATGGTCAACTGGCGCGGCGCCGCCGAGCGGTCGGGCACCGGCCCGTGGCTCTACGTGATCGGGACGATCGCGACAGTGGCCGTCGTGGCCTACGCCTGGGTCAGCTCTCGCTCAGGCACCCTGGCCGCGGCCGTAGCCTTCATTGCCACGCCCCTGATCCTGCCGCACGCCAACCAGCACGAGGCCATCCTGGCCGAGATGGGCGTGCTGCTGGCCATCGGCGCCGCGGGCAGCGTCCGGAAGGGGCTAGCCGCCGGTGCCGTCGCCACCCACGCCGTCCTGTGGGCGGGACCGGCCATGCCGGCAGAGGCATCGGCCTGGATGCTGTTCATCGCGCAGCTCGCGTGGCTGGCGGTCGTGACCGTCATTGCGGTGCGCATACGCCCCAATGAACGAGCGGAGTCCTCTTCCCACCGGCCAGCGCAGGTGGCATGATCCGGCGCGGAGCAGGTGACCCGACCAGCGGTCGGAGGTCCCACGCATGCGTCCTCGCGCGTTCCGAGCGACCTGGGCACGGCTTCCCGTTGTCTCTGCCTGCCTGCTGATCCTGGCTGGCACCCTCGCCGGGCCCGTGTCTGCCAAGCAGCCCAGCGGCCCGGATGGATCCTGGATCGTCTCCCTCCGACCGGGCAGCGACATGGCCGCGGTCAAGCGCAGCGCTCGAGCGGGCGGCGCCGCCATTGGCAATTCCTACCGGCATGCCCTGCGCGGCTTCAGCTTCACCGGCTCGGCTGCAGCGGCTGACGCGCTCCGCCGCAACCCGCACGTCCTGGCGGTCGCTCCCGATCGATCGCTCACGCTGACCGAGACGCTGCCGTTCGGGATCGAGCGGATCCATGCCTACTCCCCGGGCGGTGGCGGCGCGTACCAGGCCGGCTACCGCGGCGCCGGTGCGCGGATCGCGATCATCGACACCGGGATTGACCTCGACCACCCGGACCTGGCGACGCACATCGACACGGCCACCGGCCTGAACTGCGTCACGTCCGGCGCGGCGCCGAATGACGGCCATGGCCATGGAACGCATGTCTCGGGCACCGCGGCGGCGCCGCTGAATGGTGCCGGCGTGGTCGGCGTTGCGCCGGAGGCCACGCTTGTGCCCATCAAGGTGTTCGACGACGCCGGCAATTCGAGTGAGTCGCAGGTGCTGTGCGGCATCGATCACGCCACGGCACTCAACAGCGATGCGGACCCGGCCAACGACATCGACGTCGCCTCCATGAGCTTCGGCGAGGCGCGCAGCTGGGGTGACTGCGTCACGGATCCGCTGCACACGGCCATCTGCAACGCGGCGGCAGCCGGCATGGTGCTGGTCGCGGGCGCGGGCAACTCGGCCACGAACGCCGGGACGTTCGTGCCCGCCGCGTTCCCCGAGGTGATCAGCGTTTCCGCCATCACGGACTTCGATGGCGATCCCGGCCGCCTCGGCGGCTGCCACTTCGTGTTCGACATCTTCGCCAACGAGTGCGACGACAGCCTGGCCGTGTTCAGCAACTACGGCCCGGTCGACGTCACCGCGCCCGGCGTCGCCATCTACAGCACCTGGAAGGACGGCGGCTACAACACGATCAGTGGCACCAGCATGGCGACGCCGCACGTCAGCGGCGTGGCGGCCCTGATGAAGGCCGCCAACCACGCGCTGTCCGGTGCCTCGGTCCTGGCGCTCCTCCAGCAGACCGGCGAGTGCCCGGACGGCTCATGGGCCGATGCGGACGCAACCACCGGCTGCGCCGGCCAGGGCACCTGGCCCGATGACCCTGACGGAACGCCTGAGCCGCTGGTCAATGCGGTTCGCGCCGCGGCGGCTGCCGCCGGGGAGGAGCCACCGCCACCGACGGTTCCATCGGCTCCAACGCTGGGGGCCCAGGCAGGGGATGGTCGGGTGGATCTCAGTTGGAATGTCCCGGCCAACGGCGGCAGCTTCATCACGGGCTACGTCGTCTACCGCGGCGACAGCGCCGGCGCGGAGCAGGAGCTCGCGACGCTGAGTACCGTCACGACGTACCGGGACTCGACCGTCACCAACGGCGCAACCTACTGGTACCAGGTCGCCGCCATCAACAGCGTCGGCACCGGTGCCCGCTCGAACGAGGTGAGCGCGACGCCGGCGCCACCACCACCCCCGACGCCCACGCCCACGCCCATGCCGCCGCCGTTCGACGTGGCGCCGCAGGGCGACTGGGTCGGCAACTTCGGCGCCGACGGCTACGCCCTGCTCGGCTGGGAGAACGGCGGCGACCTCATCTCGATCCCCGTCGCGTCGCTGACGCTCGACCAGGGCAACCGGTATCGGTGGAGCACCACCACGACCGACGTGCGGGCCGTCGAGAACCCAACCCAGACGCAGCGCCGGGCGACGCAATGGGTTCACTCCACCAGCCTGCGGCTGCACCTCACCTTCAACCAGCCGTATGCCGGAACGCTGCACCTGTACGCGCTCGACTGGGACGGCAGCTCGCGGCGCGGGATCGTGTACGTCGACGACGGGACGAGCACCCGTTCGGTGAACCTCAACCAGCCGTTCCACAACGGGGCCTGGATGCACTTCCCGCTGAGCGTCGGTGCCGGCGCGACGGTCAGCGTCCGGGTGGACCGCACCGGGGGGAATGCCACGCTCTCGGGCCTGTTCCTGGGTGGCGCGCCAGGCAGCACTCCGACGCCAGCCCCCACCGCGACGCCATCACCGACGCCGACTCCCACACCCTCTGCCACGCCGACTCCGACACCCACTCCGACGCCGACTCCGACACCCACGCCTACCCCCACGCCCAGCGCCAGTCAACCGCCCTGGCAGTCGGCCCCGCAGGGTGACTGGGTCGGCAGCTTCGGAGCGGATGGCTACGACCTGCTGGCCTGGAACAAGACCAGCGACCTGGCTTCCATGCCGCTGGCGACTGTCACGCTCGACCAGGGCAGCCGCCACCGATGGAGTGCCAACACGACCGACGTGCGCGCCCTGGAGCACCCGGACCAGTCCCAACGACGGGCCGCACAGTGGTTCCACAGCACAAGTCTGCGGCTGCATCTCACGTTCACCGGCGCCTACACCGGCATGCTGCACCTGTATGCGGTCGACTGGGACGGGAATGGCCGGCGTCAGACGGTCACGGTCACGGACAGCACGGGCTCGCGCAGCGTTGCGCTGAGCACGTCCTTCCACAACGGCGCCTGGATGCACTTCCCAATCGTCGTGCCGGCAGGAGGCACAGTCTCGATCCGTGCCGATCGGACCAGCGGCCAAGCGACCCTTTCGGGAATCTTCCTCGGAGGGACCTGATCGCCCGGCGCGAATCCTGAGGTACTTCCGTCCCGTACCGGTGCCTCTGCGCACCGACTAGACTCGCGGCCGATGTCCACCGAGACCACCGCACAGCGGACGATGGCTGCTCCATCGGCCGCGTCAAAGGCTTGGCTCGCTCGCCTGCCGAGCCCGTTCTGGATCTTCGCGCTCGCACTCGCCGGTGTGCTGGTGGGCATCACCGTGACGAAGGGCGTCCAGGATCCGGACTTCTTCTGGCACGTGACCGCGGGGCAGTGGATCGCGCAGCACGGCCAGGTGCCGAGCACCGATCCCTTCTCGTTCACCTGGGGCGGCCAGCCGTGGACGCCGCACGAGTGGCTGTCCGAGCTGCTGATGTACTGGCTGGTGAGCGGCGTGGGCCGGACGGCCGCCCTGTTCGTGTTCGGCCTCTTCCCGGCGGCCATCGTGCTGACCCAGGGGGCCATGCTCGGCCGGCTCGGCGTGGGCCTGCGCGCCTTCGCGCTGCCGGCCGTGCTCATCGGCCTGGTCATCACCCCGTACGTGACGCTGCGGCCGCAGGCGGTCAGCTGGCTGCTGCTCAGCCTGCTGCTGTGGTTCCTGCTCAGCCTCCGCCCGGAGCGGCCGTGGCGCGCCGCGCTGCTGGTCCCGTTCTTCGTGCTGTGGGCCAACCTGCATGGCGTCTACGTCATCGGCCTGGGGGTAGTGGCGGTGTACTGCATCTTCACCATCCTTGGCCGCACGCCCATGAGCGCGGCCAAGACCCCGCTTGCGGTGGCGGCCATCGGCTGCGTGCTGGCGTCCATGCTCACGCCGGCTGGACCCATCGGCATCCTGTACCCCTTCCGCTACGTCGAGCTGTCCGACTGGGGCTTGGCGAACATCCAGGAGTGGCAGTCGCCCTCCTTCCATGAGCCGGCGCACTGGGCCTTCCTGGCGCTGATCGCATGGGTGGGGCTGAACGGCGGGCGCAACACGCCCGGCTGGCTGGTGGCGCTGTCGTGGATCGGGATTGCCATGGGCCTGGTGGCCCTGCGCAACGTGCCGATCGCCGCGGTCTTCTGCCTGCCGACCATGGCGCTGGGCATGCAGTCGCGCCTGGAGGCGCGCGGCTGGGATCGGTCAGGCAGGAAGCCGATGGCGCCCTCACGGGCGCTCGGTCGCCGGTTGATGGAGCTGGGAACGGCGGTCATCGTGGTGATCGGCGCCATGCTGGTGCTCGTGCCGCGCGGCCTGGGCGACGGCATCACCGCCAACATCGAGAAGCGCTTCCCGGTGCAGGGTGTGGCCTACCTGCAGGAGCACGACGCCGATGCGCACGTGCTGGCCGAGTACGGCTGGGGCGGCTACGTCATCCACGAGCTGTACGCGACAGGTGGGCGCGTCTTCGTGGATGGGCGCAACGACATGTACGACCAGCAGGTCCTGGACGACTACGACTCCATCAAGAACGCGGATTCGAACTGGCAGGCGCTGGCCGCGCAGTACGGCGTCCAGGCGGTGCTGCTCAGGCCGGACGCGACGCTGACTCGCGGGCCCGCCACCTCGGCCGGCTGGTGCGAGGCCTATCGCGACGAGGACGAGGTGCTGCTGCTGCCCGCGTGCCCTGGCTGACCCAGGGCGGTGGTGAGCTGGCTCGTGGTGGACACCACCCAGGCCGCATCGGGTAGCCAGACGCGCGGCACCACGGTCGGGATCGCCGCGGCGGCCAGGAGCCACGTCCAGGGCGACCGGCGAAGCA
>DASSNI010000031.1:0-14096 GCA_035701385.1 Candidatus Limnocylindria bacterium
ATCGCTTCGAAAGGTTGAAGTTCCGCTCGACGAAGGCGTACGACGCCCTCAGCTCGCGGGTCATGAGTGCCATGGTTGGTTGCTCCTGTCGACGTGGGCTATGCCGGCCCGATCCCCGTTACAGGGACCGGACCGGCCGCATAGACGGGTCCGCCGCCAGCCGGGTGCCGAGATGCACCAGCCGACGACCGACCCAGCGCCGCAGCGCGCGACGCTCGGGACGCGGCGCGCCCGATCCGTGGATCTCGTGGTGCAGCTGCTCCACGAGCTCCTCGTGATAGGCGACCACCTCCTTGGGGGTCGGATGAATCCACACGGTTTCTCACCTCCTTTCTCATCACTCGTCGTCGTTCTCGTTGTCGTCTTCCTCGACGTCGTCGTCGAGGGAGCGGCCCGTGTAGCGCATGAAGGCGCTCTCCAGGGTCGGCTCGTCCCCGTGCTCGGCGACCATCGCCTTGAGCGCGGCGGGCGTGTCCTCGACCACGATCCTTCCGTCGTTCAGCATCGCGATCCGATCGCAGAGCCGGTCCGCCTCGTCCAGGTCGTGCGTGGTCAGCACGATCGTGGCGTCGTGGGTGTCGCGCAGGTCCTCCACGAAGGTCTGCACGTCCAGCTTCGAGCGCGGATCCAGGCCCGTGGTCGGCTCGTCAAGCAGCATCAGCACCGGGCTGGTCAGCAGCGCCCGCGCGATGGCGACCTTCTGCTGCATGCCCCGGCTCATCTGCTCCAGCGGACGGCCGAGCCGCTTCTCGCTGATGCCCAGCCGGGCGAGGATGCCGATCGCGTCCTGCTTCGCCTTCCGGGCATCGAGCCCGTACAGGCGCGCGGCATAGATCAGGTTCTCGTGCGGGCTGAGCTTCTTGAAGAAGGCAGCGTCCACGCTCACGCGGTTGATCAGGCGCTTGACCGCCATCTCGTCGCGCTCGATGTCGTTGCCGAACACCTCCACCCGGCCCTCGTCCAGGGTCAGCAGGGTGCTCATCAGCCGGATGAGCGTCGACTTGCCGGAGCCATTGGCTCCCAGCACGCCGTAGATCTCACCGCGACGGATCTGCAGCGACACGTTGTCGACCGCGACCACCGGCTTCTTCTTGCGGCCTACCACGAAACGCTTGGTGAGCCCCTCGACCAGCACGGCGACCGGGGCTTCCACCTGCGACACAGGCACCGGCATCGGCACCTGCTGGGCGCGCACGTCAGCGACGCGCGCGCTCGTCTTCGGTTGTTCTGCGATGCCTGTCATGTCCGTGTCTCCGATGTCAGCCATGGATTCCCCGATAGGTTTCCCGCACAAGTGAAGAGCCGCGGTCCCTCGTGGTCCGCGGCTCCTGCTGATGCCACCGGGGCATCAAAAAACCGTGGACCCGATCTGGCCCACGGCTCGTGGCGTCTGATTGGCGGCCTTGCCGCCGTCTCGTCAGCTCGAGGCGGGCGCAGATCTCCCGTCGTCGGCGCCGCTGCTAGGCGTCACCAGACGGAACGCGCAGGAAGCGTTCTTCGGGAGGTTCATCGCCTTCGGTCGATCCTCGCTACAGGGGTTGATTGGCCGGACGGCGCGCCGAAACAGCGATCTGTCAAAGGCTGGCCGCCGCGGGAGTCTACGACCGGCCCCCGACCGGTGTCAAGGTTGAGCGGGGACAAGGGAGTTGGACCCGGCCCGCGGCAGTGCGAAAATGCCGGGAGAGCATCGATTCCGGGGGACCTGCCGAGAGGTAACCCATGCACGTCAACCGCGGCTTCCTGTTCTGGGGCGTGGCGCTGCTCACCGCCGGAGCCATCGCGCTGGCGGCGACCCAGGGGATCATCGATCCCAGCGTGTTGAGCGGCGCCTGGCGTCTGTGGCCGGTGATCCTGATCGCCATCGGCCTGTCGGTCCTTCTGTCGCGAACGCCATTCGCCTGGATCGGCACCCTGGCGGCCGCCCTGGTGGTGGGCATCGCCGGCGGCGCGCTGGTCGCGGTTGGACCGGGGTTCGCCGATTGCAGCGCCGAGCCCAACAGCACCGATACCGCCACGGGGCAGTTCGCCGCCACGGCGGCCGAGGTGGATCTCGAGCTGACCTGCGGCGCGCTGAGGCTGACCATGGGCGAGGGAACCGGGTGGACCCTCGAATCGCGCTCGGCCGGCGACAGCGGGCCGAACATCCAGGCGGATGCCGGGTCGCTTTCGGTGGACTCGGAGGTATCGGGCCTGCCCTTCGACCGCGATCAGCAGGACTGGAGCGTGGCGCTGGGCAACGGCGTGACCTACGACCTGGAGGCAACCCTGAATGCCGGCGAGTCGTCGCTGGACATCAGCGACGGCCGCTTCTCGAGCCTGCAGGTCACGACCAACGCGGGCACCACCAACCTCACGGCCAACGGGGCAGCGATGGACGAGGTGGACGTGCAGCTCAACGCCGGCACGCTCAACCTGGTGGCCGATGACGCGGCGGACATCTCCGGCAGCCTCGGCGCCAACGCCGGGACCATGAACCTGTGCGTCCCGGACGAGGCGGGCCTGCAGATCACCGTCGAGTCCAGCGTGGCCTTCTCCCACAACCTGGACGACCGGGGCCTGGCCGAGTCCGATGACACATTCACCAGCCCGAACTTCGCCTCAGCCGCGCACCACATCGTCCTTCGACTCCAGGGCAATGCCGCCACCTTCAACCTGAATCCCGAGGAGGGCTGCTGAGTGAACCGCCGTCTCTACCGATCCCGAACCGACTCCGTGCTGGGTGGCGTTGCCGGCGGCGTGGCCGAGTATCTGGACATCGACCCTTCCATCGTCCGCGTGGTGTGGGCCGTGCTGGCCATCGTCACCGGCGGTCTGTTCCTGCTGCTCTACATCGTGATGTGGATCGTGGTGCCGGAGGGCCCCATCGGGTCGCCAATGGGCTTCAGCAGCACCCCGCCGCCACCATCGGCTCCTGCTTCATCGGCCGATGCGGATGCGCCGGCAGCCGAGGGCACGCCGGCAGCTGCCGCGGATGGGCCGTCCACGGCCCGGGCGCCCGCCTGGGGATCCGGCTGGCAGGGCACGACCCGTCGCCACGATGGGTCAGCCGGAGCGTGGATCTTCGGCCTGATCCTCATCGCGCTGGGCGTGTGGTTCCTGGTCGACGAGTACATCCCCTCGTTCGACAGCCGCTTCGTGTGGCCGGTAGCGCTTGTGGTCGTCGGCGTCGTCCTGCTCCTCGTCAGCCTCCGGCGGCGGACCTAGCAGGGCACGGCCGAACAGCGCGAAGGCGGCCGCGCTGATGGCCACCAGGGTGCCCGCCAGCAGCTTCAGCGAATCGGCGCTGACCAGGTCGCCGCGGTCACCCTGCGGCGGCTGCGGGAACTGGAAGCCGTAGTTCCATGGCGGATAGGAGCGGGCCATGTTGATGTACCAGTCGGGCATGGCCATGGCCGATCCCAACGGGTAGATGACCAGCCCGGCGATCGCCGCCAGCACCAGGAAGGCGATGCCGTACGGGCGCCACGTCCAGGAGCGCAGCGCCTCGTCCACCACGTAGGCCACCGCCACCATGGCGAAGACCACGGCCGTCAGGTAGTGGTAGTGGAACGTCGCCCGCTCGATGCGGGTCCACGGCAGGAACTGGAAGGCGAAGGCCACCACCAGCAGCACGAGCGCCGGTGATCGGCGGCGCCACGCCTGCAGGCCGCACCACACCATGGCCGGCACGCCCGCCCAGAAGAGGATGGGGTTGCCGCCGTTGTAGATGACGCCGATGCGCTTGCCGTCGAAGTCGTGCCCGTAGAACCACACCGGCTTCAGGTCCAGCGGCCAGCTCCACCACGGCGAGGACGAGGGATGGCCGGCCTGCAGGCCGAAGTGGTAGCCGAACATCTGGCTGTGCAGCTCGTCCAGCGACCAGCCATAGCCCGGTCCGGCCGACGGGCCGGCGATCGGGTGGCCGAGCTGCAGGTACGGCACGTAGGCCAGGAAGTAGACCAGCAGCGGGATGACGGCCAGGCAGGCGCCGACCCAGGGCCACGCCAGGCCGCCCATCTCGCCGGGTTGCAGCCAGCGCCGGTCCGACTCGGGCCGCAGCAGTGACCAGCCGGCGCGCAGCAGGACCAGCACGGCCGCTACGCCCAGCGTGACCCATGCCGGCCATGCGGCCTGCGCGCCACGTGCCAGCACCGCGAACGCCAGCTCCACCACGCCGCCCGGCTCGCGCGCGCCCTCCACCGAGTTGTAGGCGGCGGCGAAGGCAAGGCCAATGCCGGACAGAACCGCCACCGTTGCGGCCATGCCGATCAGGTCGCGCAGCTCGAGCTGGATCGGCCGCACCCAGACGATGACCAGGGCCAGGGCGAAGACGCCCAGCGCCAGCAGGGTGAACGGCCACGGCGCGCCGATGCCCGCCACCACGGCCGTCAGCGCGGCGAGCACCACCAGCAGCAGGCGGCCCAGGGCGGAGCGCGACAGGACCAGGATCCACATGCCGGCCAGCGCGTAGATGCCGACCCACTTGGTGGCCGCGGCCAGGCCGATCAGGACGCCGGCCAGCGGCAGCGCCCACCAGGCGCTGCGGCTCCATCGGCCGGACCACACCTGCCAGAACACCAGGTACGCGGCGGTGATGAAGACCGCCACGAAGATGTCGTTCATGCTGATGCGGCTCATCACGAAGCTCATGGCGTCGAAGGCCACGAAGGTCGCCGCCAGCACGGCGATCCGGCGGCGGCGGAACATGCTCGCTGCCAGCAGGTAGACCAGCGCAACCAGGATCGAGCCGAACACGATTCCCGACAGCCGCCACGCGAAGGCGTTGCTGCCCGCGTCCACGCTCACGAGCGTGCCGGTCGCAGCGTCGCTGCCACCCACCGCCACGAGCAGCCGCTCGTGGTCCTCGTCCTGGTCGTGATCGTTGAGGTCGAACGCCATGGCCCGCGCGCCTGCCGGCAGCTCGGTGGTGTCGAAGGCGGCGAAGCCCACGCTCTGCGTGCCGCCGTTTCCGATGGGCTGCACGGTCCACACCACCGGCTCGCCAGTCCGTCCTTCGGTGCCGGCGATGTAGATGATGTTCGCCACCGACTGCCAGCCGATGAGGGCTGGCGCTCCGGGCAGCGGCGCGGTGTCGATCAGCTCGGCGCGCTCGTCGAAGACGGTGACGCCGCCCTGCACGGCGGGATGCTCCTCATCCGCCTCCAGCGGACCGACAGGCACCCACACCTGCAAGTCGTCGCCCTGGCCGCGGACCTGGAGGGGGCCGATGGGACCCGACGGCAGATCCTGCGACTTGTCGACGCCCCCGGCGGTCTTGGCCGGCTCCAACGTGTCGGCGTCCAGCACCAGCAGGCGGCCGCCCTGCGGGTCGGTCGCCACCACGAAGGGCCCGTTGCTGCTGCTTCCCTCGTTGCCGCCGGTGGCCGGCACGTAGCCCACCGCGCCGACCACGCGGTCGCTGCGGACGATCTCCACCCCGGTGGCGCGCTCCGCCACCACGATGCCGTCCGGCCCGCGGAACAGGATGTTCGACTGGTTGGCCGGCAGGTCGATTTGCTCCACGCCCGACAGCCCCGTCTCGAGGGGCGCTGTCTGGGCCGGTGGCGCGCGTGGCCCCGTCTGGCCCAGGAACGGGCCGGTGGCGTACACCGCAACCGTGCCGCTGTCGGCCAGGCCCACCAGCAGGCGGTCACTGTCCTCGTCGAACGCCAGGCTGGCCACCGCACCCGGGGCCTGCCACTCGGCGATCACCTCCCCGTCGTCGACGGACCGGGCGGTGATGCTGCTGCCGTGCGCGCCGAAGACCACGGACTCGGCAATGCCTGTGACCCGGCGCTCGGCGGCCACCGCCAGCGCGGTGTACGGCTCGCCGGTGTCCGTCTGCCCGGTGACCTTGTTCGGGTCGGCGACCACGATGCCGGCAGCGATCAGGTACTTCGCCAGCATCGGGTGCGTCCACTCATAGGTGTCGCGCGTCCAGCCCTCCTGCCAGTCGGTCAGCCACTCGGTGGCGGAGCGGGCGTGGTACACCTCGTCGAAATGCATCGAGCGCGGCGTGTCCAGGCGCCACAGGCGGAAGAGGAAGGCGGCCAGCACCAGCGCCGCCAGAATGGCCAGGTCCAATCGATCGATGCGCCGCCCCCGCTCGCGGAGGTACGGATCGGCCCGGTCGGGGCGCAGCCAGGCCAGGAAGCGCTGCCACGCCGGGGCCCCGGCGTCAGGACCGACCCACGCGGCGTCCTCGGCCGTCTGCGCGGCTGGCTGCCTGGTTGCCGGGGAAGGCGGGCCGGATGGCGTGGCCGGCATCGGCTCAGGAGCCTCAGGGGTGCCCGACGCCATGGCCGGCTGCCAGGAGGGAGCCAGCGCCATGCGGGCGGCATGCCAGGCCAGGATGCCCAGCACCACCACGATGAGGCCGCCGATCATGAAGATGCCGGCCTCGCTGAACACGGTGACGTTCAGCAGCGGGTCGCGCTGCATTGGCTGTCCGTTGATCCCCGGGTTCATGGGCGGGCCGGCCACGTACGACCAGTCACCGGTGTAGACCCAGTACACGTTCGCGAAGAAGGAGATGGACAGCAGGACGTAGAGCGCGCCGCCGCCCCAGCGGGCGATGAGGAACGGCACGAACGCCAGGGCGAGCGTCAGGATTCGCAGCGTCGGCTCGCCGCCGGCCGTGGGCGGCGCGACGTACAGCAGCAGCGCCATCAGGCCGGCGGTGAGGGACGCAACCCCCAGCCGCCAGCCGTCCATCGGCCAGCGATGCAGGACGAGCGGCGCGGCCAGGGCCAGGGCCGGGAACATGTAGCGCTCGTGGACGCGCGTCGGGAGCGCGAAGAAGGCCACCGCCAGCAGCAGCGCGCCGATCAGCAGCCCCTCCGGGTCGTCGCGGCGCAGGACGAAGAGCAGGGCGATAACCGCAGCGACCGCGAACAGCACGAAGCCGACCGTCTGCCACGTGACGGCCGCCCCGCCCAGGGTGAAGGCGATGCCGGCGCCATCGATGCAGGAGGTGTCAGGCGGGATGCTGGGCGCGTCACAGCCCCACCAGAAGCCCTCGGCCAGGCCGCTCCAGGCGTTGCGCCACAGGTTGATGGCGTTGATGCTCAGGCCCGCGTACGTACGCGAGGCCTCCTCGAACTTCTGAACCAGGCCGTGCACCGGGTCGCCGGGGACGAACAGCGACATCCCGAAGGGCAGGATCAGCGCCACCAGGGAGCCGATGCCGACCGCCGCCGAGGTCAGCACCCGCAGCGCGTCCGGCCGTCCGTCGCGATCCGGATCGGCCGATCGGCCGAAGAGGTGCCGCTTCAGGCCCACGAGCAGCACGATGGGGATGACGAAGGCGTACTGGAACTTGATCAGGAAGGCGACGACCGCGCCCAGGGCGGCCAGCTCGGTCCAGCCGATCGCCAGCCAGTAGAGGGTGACGAGGACCGCCAGCGTGCCGACCGAGTCGATCTGGCCCCACACCGCCGAGTTGAAGATCGTGCCCGGGTTCAGCATGTACAGCGCCGCCGCCAGCAGGCCCAGGCGCTCGCCGCTGAAGGCCCCGAACTTGCCATCCAGGAAGCGCCGGCAGTACAGGAACAGCATGGCGGCCACGCCGGCATCGGACAGGACGCCAGGGATCTTGACCAGGCCGGCGGTGATGTCGCCGCCCAGCAGGGGCTGCAGGGTGCGGCCCACGGAGCCGATGAGCCACAGCACGTAGAGGTATCCCGGCGGGTAATCGCTGAAGAAGTCCGGGTCGTAGAATGCGCCCGGCCCGGTGGACGCCAGCCGGTGCGCCCAGGCGATGAAGTCGCCGATGTCGATGCGGAACCCGGACAGCGGCAGCAGCACGCCGCCCACCAGGAAGCGCAGCAGCATCCCGCCGATGATGATGACGATGAGGAGCGTGACGCCGTCTAGCGACAGGGGGAGACCTGTTGGTCCCGCGCCCCGCCGCCTCACGGAGTCGCGGGTCATCGCTTCCGGCGCGTCCGTCACGGGCGCCGGATGGTCGTCCACGCCAAGGTGGCGGTGAGTATACATCGGGGCTCGGACGCCCCCGGAACGGCCGGGGTTGCGCAGGACCCGAACCGATCGCTCATCCCGTACGCCTCACTCCAGCTGGCGTGGTGCGCGGCGGCGGTCGTGCTGGTGGCCCTTGCCATCTACCTGCGCACCATGCTGCCGTCGGTCGCCTTCTGGGACACCGGCGAGGCGCAGACGGTGCCCTACACCCTGTCGATCTTCCACCCCACCGGCTTCCCGTTCTACACGCTCCTCGGCTGGGCGTGGACGCACGCCATCCCGTTCGGCACGGTGGCCTGGCGGATGAACCTGCTCTCCGGCGTGTGCATCGCGCTGGCATCCGGCCTGGTGGTGCTGACCGTCGGGCAGCTGGCCTGGGAGCGTCACCGCTGGACGGTGGCTGGCGCGGCGGCGGCGGCCGGCCTGGCCTTCGCCTTCGCCGCGGAGCCGTGGCGCAACGCGCTGCGCGCCGACGTCCATGCCGTGCACGTGTTCCTGGCCGCGCTGCTGGTGTGGCTCTTGGTGAGCTGGCGCTCGGCGCGGATGGGCGGCTCGCCGCGGGCGGATCGCTGGCTGGCAGCGGCCGCGCTGACCTTCGGCCTGGGCATGGGCACGCACCCGCTCATCGGCCTGACCGCCTTCGGCATCGCCGCCTGGCTGGTGTTCGTGGACCGCCACATCTGGCGGCGCTGGCGCCTGGTGCTGGTCTGCGCCGCGCTGCTGGCGCTGGGCATGAGCACCTACGCCTACATCTACCTGCGGGCGATCATCCCGCCCGAGCCGCCGCTGTTCTACGCCCACCCCAACACGCTGGAGCGGTTCCGCTACCTGGTCTTTGCCGAGCAGTTCCACAACCTGTTCGACCCGCTGTCCAGCCCGTTCGCGAGCCTGGGTCCCAAGTGGGCGACGGCGGAGGCGATCCTGCAGCGGCAGTTCCTGGGGCCTGGCTGGCTGCTGGCCGCGGTGGGCGCGGCCGTGCTCGCGGCACGCGACCTCCGTGCCTTCCTCTTCCTTGCCCTGCTGGTCGGCGGCAACGTCATCTACTCCATGAACTTCAGCGATGGCGACATCGCCCGCTACTACATGCTGACCGTGCTGATCGCAGCGGTATGCCTGGGCATCGCGATCAGCGCGATCGCCGCAGCCGCGGGGCGGGCCATGGCCGAGGCGAGCCGGCGAGCGTGGAGCTTCGCGGGTCGCCGGCGGGCGGCAACCGTGGCCGGCGCCCTGGTGCTGATCGCCGGGCTGCTGCTGCCGGCAGGCGGCCTGCTCACCGGCTACCCGGAGCGGGCCGAGCAGGGAGCGAATCGGGACGCCGACCTGTGGGTGGCATCGGTCCACAACGTCCTGCCGCGGGGAGCGGTGCTCATCAGCTGGTGGAGCTACTCGACGCCCCTCTGGTACCACCGGTGGGTTCTCAACGAGCGCCCGGACATCATCATCCTCGACGAACGGAACATCCTGGACGAGGGCTACGGTACGATCGATGGCGCCATCAGCTACTACCTGTCGCGCCGACCCGTCTACGTCGTGCCGCCTTTCTGGGAGCTCGACCGCATCCTGGCCGTGTGGCAGACGCAGTCGATCCCGACCTACGCCGGCTACACCGACCTGCTTCGCATCGAGGGCGACAGATGACTGAGCCGATGGACTCCGCCACGCCGGACCGGCCGCGCCTGACGTTCTTCTTCCCGGCCTACAACGAGCAGGAGAACGTCGAGCGCACCGTGGAGCTGGCGCTGTCCGAGATTGGCCCGCTGGTCGACGACTCGCTGGAGGTCCTGGTCGTCGACGACGGCTCCACCGATCGCACGCCCGAGCTGGCCGATGCGCTTGCCGCCGCCGACCCCCGCGTCCGCGTCCATCACCAGCCGAACCGTGGCTACGGCGGCGCCCTCAAGGCCGGCTTCGAGAACGCCCGTGGCGAGCTGATCTGCTTCAGCGATGGCGATCTGCAGTTCGACCTGTCAGAGATGTCCCGCCTGCTCGACCGCCTGGCCGATGCCGGCAAGCCGGTCGACGCGGTGATCGGCTACCGCATCAAGCGCCGCGACCCGTTCCATCGGATCTTCATCGCCAAGACGTACAACGCCATCGTGTCGGTGGCCTTCGGGCTGCGGGTGCGCGACATCGACTGCGCCATGAAGCTCTTCCGGGGCCAGGTGTTCGACGGCCTGCGGCTCGACTCGGACGGCCCCTTCCTGTCTGCAGAGCTGCTCATCAAGCTGCGGGCGCGGCGGGTGCGCATGGCGCAGGTCGGGGTGAACCACTACCCGCGTGCCGCCGGCACGAACACCGGCGCGTCCTTCACCAAGATCCTGCGCACCTTTCGGGACCTGGCCGTCCTGCGCTGGGCGCTGTGGACGCGCCGTGACGAGGTACTTTCGCGGCGCTAGCTCTGCTCCTCGGGCGGGGGGCTCTCGCCGGACTCGAGGTCCACGTCCAGGGAGTTCACGAACTCGCGGAAGACGGCTAGCTTCTCGTCCGAATCGCCGTCCTCCTGCTCCGGCTCCACGCCGGCTTCGTCAAGGACGCGCTCGTCCACGTAGATGGTGGAGCCGGTGCGGACCGCCACCGCGATCGCATCGGACGTGCGGGAGTCGACCTCGGCCTCGGTGCCATCGGCCAGCTCCAGGTAGAGGCGGGCGTGGAAAGTGCCCTCCGTGACGTGGGTGACGACCACCCGGCTCAGGCTCGAGTTCAGCGCGCCGAGCACGGAGACCAGCAGGTCGTGGGTCAGCGGCCGCTCGGCGGTGAGGCCCTGCAGGCGCATGGCAATGGCGTTCGCCTCGGATGGACCGATCCAGATGGGGAGATATCGGTCGCGCTCCGACTCCTTGAGGATGACCACGTGCTGGCTGGAGAGCATGTGGACGCGCACGCTCTCGACCACCATCTCGATCAGCCGGACACGGCCGAATGGCTGGTCGCGCATGGGACCGATTCTAGACGGCCTTACTCGAGAACGACCCGGACCACCCGGTCGGCGGTCAGCAGGGTGGCCACCGGCGGCCCGTCGGCCACCGAGCCGACGCTCATGGCCACCACGCCGTCCAGCAGACCGGCCCAGCTTCCGCGGCGCGGCGCAAGCCACTGCCGCACGAACGCGCCGTCGGCCCGCTGGAAGGCAATGATGCGGGCGTTGGCCGCGTCGTAGACGTAGAACAGCTCGCGGTCGCCGACGGTGGCGCCGTCCAGCAGCCGGTAGTCGACCGCCTGGCGCACCTCGCCATCCGGCGGCGGGTCGAGCGAGTAGTCCTCCTGCGGCAACGGCGCGCCGAAGTTCACGCGCGTCACCGTCGAGCGCTGCAGCAGCCAGAGGTTCACGTCCACGAACAGGTCCCGCGCGTCGCGCGGCGCCAGGTCGGGCTTCTCCGTCAGGAAGTCCTCGGCCCGCCGCGGGTAGACGACAGGCACCACGTCACCCGGCGACCACTTCCGCACGGCATTGGCCGCGGCGTCCACCAGGTACAGGTTGAAGATCTCCAGCGGGGGCCGATGCTGGAGCGCGGCCAGCAGGCGGCTGCGGCTGCTGACATCGGCCAGCCCCGGGATGCGCAGCGCGCGCGGCGCACGCTCCTCGAGGTCGAAGCGCCACGCCTGCCGCTGCCGATCGACCATGACCACGTCCGTGGCGGCCGTGGTGATCATCCACGGCTCACCGGCGGTCAGCTCGCCGATGGCCTGGCCGGCACGGTACACGACCGTCGCGCGGCCCCTGCCGTCGATGTGGACCACGCGACCGCGCCCGGTGTCAATGACCCACAGCGACCCGTCCTCGGCGGTCACCATGTCGGCCGGCTGGATGCCACCGAACGCGGTCGCCAGTTCCGCGACGGTCGTGATCTCGGCCAGGCGGGTCACGACGTAGATGCGGTCCAGCCCGCTGTCGACACGGTCCTGCAGCCGCTCCAGGGCGGCCGGGGCCACGCCGGCGTCGGCCGCGCGACGCAGCGCCACGAAGGCCTGGTTCAGCAGGTCGGTGGCCGCCTCCGGCGCGCGATCCACGAGGTCCAGTCCATCGACCTTCTCGTTGACCTCGGCCATCAGCTCGTGCGCCTCCTCGATGGCCTGGCGCGCGACCTGCGCCCGGGGGATGGCCTCGGCCGGCGCCACCGCCGGGAAGCTGGCAACGCTGGTGCCCACGGCCAGGATGCCGGCGACACCGGCCATGCCCACCAGGCCCAGCCGGCGGCGGCGGCCCTCCTCGACCGCCGCGGTGCGCAGCACCTTCTGCGGGTACTGCGGCCGGCGGCGCGGGATGAAGGCCAGCAGGAAGTTGAAGCCGTACAGCACCACCCGTCCCAGCAGCGCCTGCAGGCCGTCGATGGCGTCGCCCATCCGATGGAGCGTTCGGCCGATGGCATCGGCCAGCGGCACCGGGCTCTGGTCCGGCAGTCCGGCCAGCGGCTCGGACGGCCGCACCGGCTCGAGCTGGCGCGTCGTGGCGGTCAGCGGCAGCTCGGTGATCTCGATGGCCAGGATCCCGTCCGAGCCGTGCCCGCCGCGGATCTGGAACAGCCGCTCCACGTGCTCGACCGCGGCCGCCGGCCGCAGGCTGCTGAGCGCGCCCTTCAGCTCCTCCACGCCCACGACGGTCGCCAGGTTGCGGCTGACCAGCGCCAGCCGGTCATCGGGCGCCAGCTCGCCCTGCCAGGTGTAGGGCGTGATCTCCTGCGCCTCGCCCAGGGTGGCGGCCACTCGCCGCTCGCGGACGCGGGGATCCTCTTCGTGCACCGCCGGGGGCGGCGGCAGCTCGTACATGCGGCCGCCCCGCAGGATCACCGCCGCGGCGGGTCCCAGCTTGGCGACGTGCAGCTCCCGCCCGCGGATGGCGACGGCGATGACGCTCACTCCCGAGCGCCGCGGGATGCCCAGCCGGCCGCGCTGGTGGTAGAGCCGCCGGTTGGCGTTGCCCAGCGCCTTTGCCAGCGCGCCGAGGGCCCCGGCCGACAGATCGTAGTAGTAGTCGTGCTCGACCTGCTCCAGCGCTTCGGCGGCAGCGCGCTGCAGATGCGTGTCGCCTCCGGTCAGCTGGGCGAGCAGGAAGAGGCTGCCCTTGGTCCGCGCCAGGGAGCCGGTGGCGGGCTCGTGGAAGCGCACCAGGTCCAGGGCGCCGGGGAGGCGGTCCTCCGGCGCCGGCAGGCCGAGTCGGGTGGCCAGACGGTTCGTCATGGACT
The DNA here is from genome assembly GCA_035701385.1 of Candidatus Limnocylindria bacterium. Taxonomy (GTDB): domain Bacteria; phylum Chloroflexota; class Limnocylindria; order QHBO01; family QHBO01; genus DASSCW01. Next base: position 13,140 of record DASSNI010000031.1, read on the forward strand.
ACCTGGCGGCGCGGGCGACGCCCCGCTGGCGCCGCGCTCGCGGCCGATTATAGGGAGCGGCTTCCCTGGCCACGACCAACCGATATGGCCAGCCGGCGCAGCTCAAAGGTCGCCCCCGGTCGGCCCTGAAGTCGCCGGTTCACGGCGTGCACCAGCGCGTCCGCGCGCAGCGTGAGCTCCTGGGCGAGGATCGATTCGGAGGCTTCCACGTGGCCCACGCCGTTTGCGTGGCGGATCAGCCGGCTGGTCAGCCCGCCCCGGTTCAGCCCGGCCGCCTCTACCGTCTCCTGCCACGCCAGCCGGAGCTGAGCGGTGGCCAGCTGCTCGGCGGCGGCCGGTCCCATGCAGGCCAGCAGGGCGCGCTGGACCGCCACCGCCGCTTCCTCGGCCCGGTTGGCCATCGATGTTCTCAGGCCACGCGCGGCGCCCGGCGCAGCTCGCCGTCGCCCACGTTCCAGACAGAGACGCCCCTCCGGCGGCGCGCCGGCAGGAGCCCCAGGTCGGCGGTGGTGACCAGCACCTGCCCGCGCTCGAGCAGCAGGCCCAGCGCGCGCTCCGCGCGATCCGGGTCAAGCTCGCTGAAGACGTCGTCCAGGAGGACCACCGGCTCTGGCGCGCCGTCGGCGCCCAGCAGCTCGCGCTCGGCCAGCTTCAGGGCCAGGATGATGGTGCGCTGTTGGCCGCGGCTGGCGTGCGCGGCGACCCCGCGTCCCCCGAGCTCGACCAGCAGGTCGTCGCGGTGCGGCCCGATCAGCGTCACGCCGTTCCACAGCTCCTTCTGCCGCGCGTCGGCGATCCGCCGCCGGAACGCCGCCTCCAGCGAACCCGCGTCGCCGCCCGCTGGGCGCTCCGGCCAGGCGTCCTTCAGCGTGTCCTGGTAGGTGAGCGTCACGCGCTGGCCCTGCTCATCGGCCGGCGCCACCGCGTCGTGCAGTGCCGGCAGCCGGGCGTCCAGGT
>DASSNI010000032.1:0-7079 GCA_035701385.1 Candidatus Limnocylindria bacterium
AAGCGGCTGGAGTCGAAGTCGGCGCCCAGCAGCAGCAGGCCCGCCTCGATGCGCAGCATGTACAGCGCGCCCATGCCGTACGGCAGCACGCCGTAGCCCTCGGCCGCCTCCCATAGCGCGTCCCACACGGCGATGGCGTCCGGCGTCTCGACCCAGACTTCGTAGCCCAGGTCGCCGGTGTAGCCGGTGCGGCTGACCGTCACCCTCTTGCCGCCGATGGTTCCCGTCGTGAGGCCGAAGAACGGCAGCTCCGCGGTCTTCGGAACCAGGCGCGTCAGCAGGTCGCGGGAGCGCGGCCCCTGGATTGCCAGGGCGCCGATGTCCAGGCTGACCTCCTCGATGTCCACGTCCAGGCGGCCGATTCGATCGGCGAACCAGGCGTAGTTCGGCTCCGCGGCGGTCAGCAGGTACTCATCCGTGGAGCGGTGCTGGATGACGCCGTCCTCCAGCACGAAGCCGCGGTCATCGAGCCACGTCGTGTAGTGCGCGTGGCCAGGCGGGCAGGTGCGGATGTCGCGAGCCAGCATCCCGGACAGGAAGCGCTCGGCGTCGCGGCCGGTGATCCGGTACTTGTAGAGGGGGCTCGTGTCGAAGATGCCGGCGCTGTTCCGCACGGCGAAGTACTCGAACTTGTCCGCCGCCTGGTAGCGCGTCACGACCAGGTGGCCGGACCAGTGCTGCCACAGCCCGGTCTCGTTCAGGGCGCTGGTACGCTCGTGGAAGGGCGTGGTGCGGATCATCGGGCGCGAGCATAGCCGCCCGCGGGGACGGTCGAGTCAGCCGAACAGGAAGCGCCAGGTCCCCAGCAGCACGCTGATCCCAACGGCCAGCATCCCCAGGGCCATCGCGCCGCCGAGCAGGAGCCAGTCGGCGCGACGCACTTCCTCATGGCGGGCGTTCGTCCGGCAGTCGCGCGCGCCGAAGCCGCGCGCCTCCATGGCGGTGGCCAGCCGCGTCGCGCGCCTCACGGCGCCGATCAGCAGCGCCACCAGCTTGCCGAAGAAGACCCTCACCGCCTGGATCGGCCCGCGGCCGGTCACGCCCCGGGCTCGCCGGGCCAGCGACAGGATCTGCCACTCCAGCGCCATGACTGGGATGAGCCGCGCGGCGGCCAGCGCCCCGACCGCGAAGCGCGGCGAGACGCGCAGCTGCTGCACCAGCGAGTCGGCGAGACGCGTCGGGTCCGTGGTGGTCATGGCCAGCACGCCGGCGAAGGCGATCCCCGCCAGCCGCAGCCCGAGCCCGACGCCGTTGGCCAGCGCGGTCGCGCTGGCGTCCACCGGGCCGATGCGGACCTGGGACCCTCCCTGAGGCGTCGCCAGCAGCACGTTCAGCACGCCCACCGACAGGGCGGTGAGGAGGATGGGCCACGTCCTGCCGGCGAGCGTCCGCGGCGAGAGCCCGCTCAGCGCAACGGCACCCAGCAGTCCGACCAGCACCACGCCGGCAGTGACCGCATCGACACAGAAGAACAGGATCAGCATGAGCGTGGCGGCGGCGGCGATCTTCATGGCCGGGTTGGCGGCCGCCAGGAACGCTCGTGGAGCCGGTCGCAGCGGCGTGAACAGCCTCATGCGTGTTGCCCCGCGCGCTGCGCCACGGCCTGCGGCGCACGGCCCGCGAGGCGCAGCGTCCGGTCGGCCAGGACGGTTGCCAGCTCACGGTCGTGGGTGACGAACACGACCGCGCGGCCGCCGTCGCGCAGCGCGGCCAGCAGGTCCAGCATCTCGATCGCCGTGCGGCGGTCCTGTCCGAACGTCGGCTCGTCCAGGATCAGCGCCGCGGGCGCCGCCGCGAGGGCCGTGGCGACCGACAGGCGTCGCTTCTCGCCGCCGGACAGCGTGAACGGGTTGGCGGCCGCCAGGTGGGCGAGGTGCAGCCGCTCCAGCAGTTCCTCCGCCCGACGGCGGGCGTCAGCGCGCCCCACGCCGGCGCTCAGCGGGCCGAGCATCAGCTCGTCGTCGACGCGGCCAGTGAGGAACTGGTGCTCGGGGTCCTGGAAGACGGTGCCGATGCGGCGCGCCAGGTCGCGCGCCGGCCAGCCGGCAATCGGGTCGTGCCCGCGGCCGCGGGCCAGCGCCTCGCCGGCGACCACCGAGCCGCCGCTCGGCTGCAGCAGCCCGGCCAGCAGGAAGGCGAGCGTCGACTTGCCGCTGCCGTTGGGGCCGACGATCGCCAGCGCCTCGGCCGACTTCACCTGCAGGTCGGTGCGCTCCAGCGCCGGCATCGGGCTGCCCGGGTATCTGAACTCGACCTGGTCGGCCATGATCAGCGTGTCCGATGGCGGCCGCTGCCTCTGGGGTGGGGCCGGCAGTCGCCGATCTGGCACCCATACGCCGGCATCGGCCAGGGCGTCTCCGTAGCGGCTGAACACGTGCGTCGCCGGGCCATCGGCCATGATGCCGCCCCCCGCCTGCAGGGCCACCACCCGGTCGACCAGTGGCAGCGCCTCTGCCGCACGGTGCTCGACCATGAGCAGCGTCAGGCCCAGCTGCTCGACCACCCCGGCCACGATCTCGCGCACGAGGTCCGCGCCGTCCGGGTCCAGGTTGGCAGTCGGCTCGTCGAGCAGCAACAGGCCGGGCCGCAGGGCCATGACCCCGGCGATCGCCAACCGCTGCTGCTCGCCACCTGACAGCGCGTCGGTCGGGTGCTCGATCGGATACGGGAAGCCGACCGCGGAGAGGGCGGCTCGCACGCGAGCCCAGATCGAGTCCGGCGCCAGGCAGCGGTTCTCCAGGCCGAAGGCCACGTCGTCACCGGCGCGGGCCATGACCAGCTGGCTCTCCGGGTCCTGGAAGACGAGGCCACTGCGATCCCTCGCAGCACGAGGCGCACGGCCGTCGACCGTCAGCGCTCCCTCCTCCTCCCCGGCATGCGGGTCCAGCAGCCCGGCGAGCGCGGCCAACAGCGTCGACTTGCCGGACCCCGACGGCCCGACCAGCAGCACCCGCTCTCCCGGCTCGATCTGCAGGTCGACGCCCCGCAGCGCCCAGGCCTTGCGGCCGGCGTGCCGCCAGCCCCAGCCGCGTGCCTCGATGGCGACCGGGCTGGCCTCGCCCGCCGCGGCCGTCAGCTCAGACCTCCGGCTGCTCCGCGCCCGCTGCGAAGGCGCCCAGCACGCCTGCGCGGGCCAGCGCCCGAACCAGCAGCCATGAGCCGATGCCGGCCACGATGGCCGTGCCCACGATCACCGTCGCGGCGTAGATGAGCTGGTAGCCGGCGCTCCATTCGGGGTAGTAGAGCATCAGGTCGAGCAGAACGGCGGCCGCGCCCGCGAAGGCCCCGGCCAGCACCGCGGTCAGGAGGTTCCATGAGCGGTACAGCGTGAAGGCGAAGGCCAGCTCGGCGGCGGCCCCCTGCGCCAGCCCGTAGACCAGCGTGCCCAGGCCCCATTGCGCGCCGAGCAGCGCCGAAATGGTGGCCGCCACGGTCTCCGCCAGCAGCGCAGCGCCGGGTCGTCGCACGATGAGCGGCACCAGCACGGCCGGCATCAGCCAGATGCCGTACATCAGGCCCTGCACCGGCGGCGCCGCCAGGAACACCGGCTTGGCCAGCTCCCACATCCAGTTCCACACCTGGAACACCACGCCGAAGGCAACGGCCAGGACCGATGCCACCACGATGTCCACCACGCGCCAGCCGCTCGGCCGCGCCGCCACCGTCGTCATGTCGATTCGTCTCCTTCCAGGTGCTCCACCACGAGCAGCGCGCCCTCGCGCAGCTCGACCCATGCCCGCTGCGCGGCGATCAGGTTCGAAAGTCCCCGGGTGGTGCCGACCTCCAGCGTTGCGTCCTCGAGGGGGTACTGCAGGCCGCCGGTCGTCACGCCACGTGCCGGGCCACCGAGCGGGAAGAGGCTGACCAGGCAGCCGATGGCGCCCGCCAGCTCGGCCCGCTGGCCACGACGCAGGCAGCTCACCGTGGTGCGGCCGCGGACCAGCCGCAGCGCTCCGCGGGCTTCGTCACCTGCCGCCGCCAGCAGCAACACGTTGGCGATCTCGTGGTCGATCCGCGCGCCGCCGAAGGCGCCGATCACCACGATCTCGGTGGCTCCCCGATTCCTGGCGAAGGCGAGCGCCAGCTCCGCGTCAGAGCTGTCCTTGGCGGTCGGGTGGCGTTCCACCTCCACGCCATCGGCCTCCAGTCGTTCGACCAGCCGGCTGTCCACCGAATCGAGGTCGCCGACCAGCGCGTCCGGCAGCCGCCCGCGGTCCGCCAGCCAGGCCGCGCCGCCGTCGACGGCCACGACCAGGGCGGCGCCGTCGAGCCAGCGGGCATCGGCCGGGTCCGGCTCGCCGCCGGCAACCAGGACGGCCTTCATCGCATTGCTGCTCCTCTGCGGTCGTCTCCCGGGAACGACGAGGGCGCACCCTGATGGGCGCGCCCTGGCAGCGATTCCAAACCGACTCCCTTCGCTGGCATGACCCAGATCAGGTTCGAGGGTCTGCGGCTCACCGCACTCTCAGCGCACCCGGCGCTCCCCTGTCGCTCTTCGGTTGTGCACCGAGCCTAGCACGGCCCGCCGCGAGTCACCACCGGCGGCCCCGTCAGGGAGCCGGCGGCCGCAGCTCGACGGTGGTGCCGGAGTCATCGGCGTACAGGTCCAGCTGCAGCTCGGTGCCAGCGGGTGGGGTGAACCGGAAGACCGCCACCGAGCCGCCAGGACCAGCCAGTCCGACCTCGTAGCCCGCCGCGGCCAGCTGCTGGTCGTAGAAGGCGAAGACTTCCGCCCCGTTGGCGGACGTCCGCCACGCCTGGATGACGTCGGGGGATGGTGACCCTTCGGTCGGCTCCATGCCGTCCATCACCGGGAAGTCAGCGGGAATCCCTGGCACCGCGCTGGACGGCCCGATGGTTGCGCTGGCCGCAGGTGTTCCGTCGGTCGACGGCAGCGGGCTGCCGGTGGCCGCTTCGCCAAGGGACAGTGTGGCCCCGCCCGAAGGCGAGCAGGCGGCGAGCAGAAGGACAAGGATCGGCTGGAGGCGAGCGCGTGTCCGCATGGACGAATCCCTTCCCGTGTGGCCTGGCCGCGCATCATGGCCGGCCGCCGGTCTTCCGACGGCCGGGCCCCGCGTGCCAGTTACTCGCTCAGGTTCGAGACGACGATCGGGATGTAGAACCCTCCCAGCGCTTCGTGGTCGAACCACCGCACCCCCTGGGCGGTGAGGTTGAAGGTCTCGCGGTAGCTGCCCGGCGGCGGGCCGCCGCGGATGCCGAAGGTGAAGCGACCCACTTCGTCCGGGGATGTGGCGGCGTCCACCTTGGTGGCCACCCAGCTGCTGATCCAGTCTGTCGCCTGGAACGGGCTGTCGTGGCTTGCCGGGTCCCACGTGCCGAGGACCACGCGGCCGGGCCAGATCGACGACCGCCAGGTCCGGCCGCCAGTGTTGCGGAACTCGACCCAGTGGGTCACCACCTTGCTCCGCCGCACGACCACCGTGCCCGCGTTGCTCTCCCGGAGGTACGCCGCCAAGAAGGGCACGCGACCGGGCCAGGTGGTCCACAGCCGGCGGTACATCGGGTCGACCTGGACGAAGTCCTCGCCGGCCAGCAGCACCTCGAAATGCAGGTGCGGACCGGTGCATTGCCCGCTGCAGCCGGCCTCGCCGACCTTCTGACCTCCGACCACCTCGTCGCCCCGCCGTACGTCGAGGCCGCCGTCTGCGCGGCTGGCCAGGTGGTAGTACAGCGTGTCCCGCCCGTCGTCGTGCTGCACGCGCACGAAGTTGCCGAACTGGCCGTACTGCTCGGTGCCATAGCCGCCCTCGGTGTCGATGACCGCGCCTTCCCGGGCGGCGGCGATGGGGCTGTGGAGCGGCATCGGGTAGTCGATCCCGGTGTGGTTGTCGTACACGCGCCCCGGATGGAGGCTCGTGTCGGACCAGGTCTTGCCGGTGTAGTCGAGCTGCACGCCGGGCCGCGGGTCTCGGTCGACGCCGTACAGCAGCGCGACGCCGGGGTCGTAGAAGGGCAGCGTGTAGTCGTCCGCGGCGCGGACCGCGCCACCCGCCACCAGCAGCAGGGCGGTGGTGGCGGCCATGGCCGCCGGCAGACGCGCCAGGCATCGAGTGATCGGGGTCATGGCCGGCACTCCCCGCAGGGGGCGAAGGCCGCCTGCGAAGCGAAGCGCGCCAGCTCACGGCCGTCGAGCGCCAGCAGCACAGAGCCGATGGGCAGCTCGGCGAGCACCGTCTGTCCGTCCGGCGCGATGCGCGGATTCGACCCTGGGCCGATCGGCCGCGCACTGGCCGCACCTGCCCGCTGCACGAAGACCTGGCCCGCGCGCTCGAAGGCGACCATGTCGCCCCTTGCCGAAATGCTGGCGTGCACCGCGTCGGGGCCGAGATCCGCCAGCAGGCGCTCACCGCCAGCCACGCGCAGCACGACGTTGCTGGACGCTCGGTGCGCGGCGATGGCCAGGCTGCCGTCTGCCAGGCGCTGGATGCCGTACACCAGGCGCTCATCGCTGAGGACCTGCACCGTCCCGTCCGGCGAGATGCGAACGGGGGTGGCCGTGATGGGAGCCTCGACGGAGGAGACCCGCAGCGCCAGGATGGCGTCGTCCGGCTCGATGGACAGCTCCCCGGCGAAGGTGCCTGCGGCCGGCAGCGCGCTGACGGCTCCATCTGCGACGCGCCACAGGCGGCCGGTGCCGTCGATGGCGGCGAGCCATGACCCGTCGGCGCTGAAGGCGGCAGCGATGAGTCCCGGCAGCTGCACCTGCTGCGCGCCCTCCTCTCCGCCGGTGGTGAGGACCGTCGCCTCGGGGCCGATGCGCCCGGCAATCGCCGCTCGCCTCCCGTCCGCCGAGACGGCAAGCAGCCGACCGACTCCGCCAGCCGGATCCACGGTTCTGTCGAGTCCGACCTCGAAGAGGCCCGGCGCCAGGTCGTGCCGGACGATGGAGATGGCGGCCGGACGCGCCTCGAGGGCGTCGGCCTCGCGTTGCAGGGCCGGCCTGGCGACAGCCGAGCCCAGGGTCAGGCCGCCCACCAGGACGCCGAGGGCGGCGACCGCAGGGGTACGCAAGGAAGAACGGGTGATCACGGAAGACCTCCGCTGCAGATGGCCCGGGA
>DASSNI010000033.1:0-6901 GCA_035701385.1 Candidatus Limnocylindria bacterium
GCCGTCCTTGCCGATCAGCGGCCGACCGCCGATCACCACGCCGCCGCCGATGCCGGTCGATACGGTCACGTAAATCGCGTCATCCGTGCCGCGGGCGGCACCGAACTTCCACTCGGCCATGACGGCCACGTTCGTGTCGCGCTCGAGGAATACCGGGAGCCCGATGCTCTCCGCCGCCAGGCTGGCCAGCGGCACGTCCCGCCAGCCGGCGAGGTTGGGAGGGGCGACCACCACGCCGCGCCAGGGGTCGAGCGGGCCTGGCGACGAGATGCCGACGCCCACGGGCGCCGCCATGCCGTTCACGCGCGCGTCCTCCAGGGCCTCGCCCGCCAGGCGACAGATGCGCTGCACAACCGCATCCACGCCCTCCTCGTCGTTGGTCTCGACCGCGCGCCGCTGCGAGACCACCAGGTCGGGGCCAACGTACGCGGCGCGGATCTGCGTGCCACCCAGGTCGATCGCCAGGATCGGCTGGCCGGCTGCCTCATCCACCAGGCGGCCATTGTATCGCGGAGACGACGAACCGCCCGGCTCGCCGCCCTGCCGGATGATCCGACGGGACGTGGCCGGGCGGCCGTTCGTGCGCTTGCGCGCCTGCGCGATCTGCTCGGGGAGCAGAACTCGAGCGGAGGGCTGTCTAGCCGCCGATCTTGAACATCTTGGTCCCGCACACCGGGCAGGTGCCCTGGGTGGCAGGCTTTCCGTTCTTCATCGTGATCTTCTGCTCGTTCGTCATGTCGCGCTTGGCCTTGCACTTCACGCAGTAGGCATTGGTCGCCATCGGTCGGTTGCCTCCTTACTCCGGCTGATCGCGCCGGTTAGCGGTTACTGCTCCCCGCCTCGCCCGCCGGTCATTGCTGACCGACGTCGGGGATCTCCGTCCTGCTCCTGGTCTCCCTGCCAGAGCAGGTGGATACCGGTGAGCCCGGCATCGATGCAACGTGCCTCCGCGGCCTCCTTCGCCGCACCTTCCAGGAACGTCCCGTCGACCCGCTGTGCGTACGCCGCACAGACCGTTCCCGCACGGAGCCCCGCGAGGGCCGTCAGCACGAACAGCGCCGACGACTCCATCTCGAGGTTCGCGACGCGCTGGCGCCGCAGCTCCTCCGCGAGCTGAGGATAGCGAACTGGGAGCGTGCGCATCTGCCTTCCCTGCGGAGCGTAAAACCCGCTCGCCGTCGCGGTCAGCCCAAGGTGGTGGGCGTAGCCCCGCTGGATGCATGCCCGTTCGAGGGCCGTGACGACGTCACGGTGGGCGATGGCGGGGTATCCCGGGTGCACGTAGAAGTCGGTTGTGTTCTCCAGCCGAACGGCGCCGATGGACACCACCAGGTCGCCGAGCGCGATCTCCGGCTGCAGTGCGCCGGATGAGCCGATGCGGATGAAGCTCGGCCCATCGGTGATCTCCATGACCTCGGCCAGCACGATCTCCACGTTGTCGGTGCCCATGCCGGTGGACATCGCGGAGACGCGCATGCCCTGGTAGGTGCCCGTGGCCGTGGTGATCTCGCGGTTGCTGCGCTCCAGCTCGATAGAGTCCCAGAGACGGCTGACCTTGGCCACGCGGCCCGGGTCGCCGACCAGCAGGATGTACTCGGCCAGCTCACCGCGCTCGAGCGCGATGTGGTACTGCCGGGCGCCGGTCATTGGCCGATCGGCTGAGGAGACCTCGGTCACCGTGGCAACGGCACCTCCTGCGAGCGTGATTCGAGCGTGAGTCGTGCTCAGCGCTCAGGTCGGCGGGAGTATACGCTCGCGCTCCCGCCGTGACGCTGCCGCAGCGCGGTGCGCCGCCACCGGGACCGGCTCCAGCGACTGCAGCGGCACGAGCGCCGACAGCGCCGGGATCGGTTCCTCGTGAGGGTCGTCTGCCTCCGCGTTGGGCTCGTCGCCGACCGTCTGCGTCCGGATCCGGGCACGGATGACGGCAAGCAGGCGACCCGGGAAGCCAGGCGGAGCGGCTGCCGCACCGGCACCCCCCAGCAACAGCGCCGCGCCCAGCAATAGCCCGGCGGCAACCGGCAGCGGCTCTTCGCCATGTCCTTCTGTCTCTGTCTCGACCGGCGGCGCGGCAGGCGGCGACGCTACGGCACGCGACGTGGGGCCGGCGCTGGCCACCAGCTGCGGCCGGTGCTGCTGCGTCACGGGCGGTGACTCCCGTCCGGGATTGCCGGCTGGCACACCTCCCGAGCTGACCGACGTCCCAGGAGCGCCGCCGTTCCCGGTCCCGCCGGTGCTTGGCGCCACGCCAGTCGGCTGGGCCACGATCTCGAGGTCAGCCGCCGCGCGCGGCCAGAGGCGGTAGCCACGCTCCGGCTGCCGGCCGGACGTCTCCTGCCCGAGCACGCCGGCGATCGCCACGGTCGTGCCGCTGAGCAAGCGGTCGGTCTGGATGCCGGTACCCGGCGTTACGAAGACCCGGATCGGACCCGAGCCATCGTCGACGTCGAAGTACACGTTCCCGGCGCTGGTGCGGCGCGGGGTGAGGGTGACGGCTCCGCGAATCGCCACCAGGCACGCCTCGTCCGCCTCGCCGAGCGCACCCGTGTCGCGCTGGCGTGCGTCGGGCTGCGGCCTGGTGCCCAGCGTCCGCGGCGGCTCGGTGACTCGCAGCGTCTCCATGCCGGCCTTGGTCGAGCGCGTGCCCTGCGCCTCGATCTGCTGACCCACGGTCAGCCCGCGCGCGTCACCGCTGAGCCGCAGGAGCAGGCATCCGGTCGCGTCCTGGATGGCCGCCGTGCCGGTCTCGACCAGGTCGGCGGGCAAGGTGACGATGCCGCGCACCAGCGCCCGGCTGTTGAACGGCAGGGCCCGCGCCGCGCCCACGCCAATCGCGTCGGGGTTCTCGCCTGGCGTTGGCGAGGCACTCGGTGACGGCGAGCTCGACGGCTGAATGACCGCCAGCACGTCCGCCGTATCGCGTGGCTGCAGGCGGTAGCCGCTCAGCCCGGTGCCTGACGAATCGCGCTGTCCGACGACGCCGACCAGGTGCAGCTGGCTGCCGCGCGTCCACGCATCGGTTGCGATGCCCGTCGTGCTGCCGACCAGCACGCGCAGCACGCCGCTGCCGTCGTCAACGTCGAGGGCGATGCCGGTCGTCAGCACGGACTGCGCGCTGACGACCGTGCCGGTGACCTCGGCCAGCTCGCCCTCGAGCGATTCGCCCACCGCCCCGGTGCGCGTTGGCTGCGGGGCGGGTTCGGTGGCTGATCCGAGCACGCTGATGCCCGCCGCAGTGGCTCGCAGGGTTCGCTGGCTGAAACGGTCGTCCAGCTCGCCGGAGATGCGCAGCAGCTGCCCGCGCTCAAACGATCCATCGGGGAGCAGCACGGCGATGCCGCCGGACGCATCGGACGCGTAGCCGCCTCCGTCGCTGAAGGTGCTCGCCGTCAGCGCCACGCCTTCGACGGTCGCCACGGACCCGTCCGGCAGGGTCCGTGCGTCCGCGATCGGAACGACGGCAGGCGATGGCGACGGCGTTCCGGACGCCGGCGTCGGCGAGGGGCTGGGCGGCTGCGGGGTCGCTGATGCCGATGGTGTGACCGATGGCGAGTGGCTGGGGGAGGCGGTTGATGTCTCCACCGCCGTTGGCGTTGGTGTATCGGCCGTCGCGCTTGGATCGGCGGTCGGTGACGCGCTCGGTGACGCGGTCGGAGCGGGCGTGGGCGGGCTGATCGGTGGTGCGGCCGCGTTCTGCGGCTGCGGCACCGGCTGGTCCGCGAAGTCCACGGAGTTCTGCTCCGTGTCCTGGCCGGATCCCGCCGCCCCACCCGGCAGCCGTTCGAGCGAATGGCCGGCGGCCACGGCGGCCGTGGCAGGCGGCTCCAGCCAGGTGCTGGTGGCGTTGCCCCAGCCGACCGCATCGATGGCCGTCGAAGCGCCATCGATGCGAAGTGCCACGCTGCCGCCGGTCGCTGCCAGGCCGTTGGTGTACACGACGTCGGCCAGCGCGGCGAAGGCGCCCGCCGCGTTGGCAACCAGCAGGTGCGCTCCCGACGGAATGGCCGACGCCCCGGCGCTCCACCTGGCCTTGGCGGTGACGGTGCTGCCGCTGGCAGTGACATAGATCAGCTCCAGGCCCTCAACCGGGAGCGCCGCCCCGGTCGGGTTGTAGAGCTCGATGAACTCATCGGAGGCGCTGGCGCCGCCGGTCATCACCTCGCTGATGACCAGGTGCGTCAGCTGCGCAGCCGCGTCGAGGTCGGCGGACACCTGCTCCGCACGCGCGAGGCCGTCCACCGAGCTGAGGTGCATCGCTCCCACCACCCGGATGCCGGACCACCACAGCAGGCCGAGCGCGATGAAGCCGGCCGCGGCCCGCTGCGAGGAGCGATGCCTGCGAGCCACCGCCGCGGGGCGGGCTAGTCGGGGCTGGGACGGGATCACCTGGGCACCTCCGCACGATTGGAGGCGGCAGGCGGTGCGCGGGCGAGGATGGCGGGTGGTCGCTTATGACCCGATTACCGGGCGCTTACCGTCCACTGCTGGCCGATGTGGGCCACTCGCGTACAATCGCCGACCGATGTCCACCCGAACGCGACGAGAAGCGGACTCACGCGCTGCCGCGCGCCGGCGAAGCCGGCAGCTGGAGCGAGGCGAGCTCGAGACGGCCGAAGAAGCAGCCGCGGAGCAGGCTGCTGGCGGGCAGCCTGCCGCGCGGCGGGGAATTCTCAGCGCGCTGTTCCCGCCCGCGCCGCCACTCCCGAACAGGCCGGATCCGCTGGCCGGCTTCACGTATTCGGGACCGCTGCGATCGGTGGCTGCCTGGTTCTACCTGCTCGGCCGCAACCCGCGGGCCTGGCTGCTGCCCGCCATTCCGTGGGCGATGACGCAGTCGCTGATCCTGCTCACGCCCCCGAACGCGGGCGCGCTGCAGACGATCAGCGTCATGGTCGGCGTGACATGTCTGCTGGCCGCCGGCTGGATCGGCTGGCCGAAGCCATGGCTCTTCGGCCTGGCCACGGCGGTCGCCGGCACGCTGCTGCAGGCGCTGTTCCTGGCGCTGCTGGTCAGGCCGCTTGGCGCTGCTGCCGACCCGGTCGCGTCGTTCTTCGGCGTGATCCTGCTGCAGATCTCGCAAGCGCAGTGGATCCTCGCCGCGTTCGTGGGCTGGTACGCGGGCTACTTCCGCCGGCGGCTGGCATCCCAGTCACGCCGCGAGCCGCAACGCGGTCGCTCTCGCCGCTGACGGGCAACCTGGCAAGAGGACGCCGAAACGGCACGGTTCTTGCTGATCAGTTGCGGCGAAGACGTCGGCGAGCGTTTCCGCTCGACCGGCACCCACGGGACCTGGACCGTCGCCAATGGAAGCTCGGGCCGGCGGTGACAACTGAGGTCCGTCCCGTCGGTCGCAGCGATGAGCTCGCTCGGCGTCTCAACTAGGGGCTGTCGCGGCCCGGGACCCTCCGTACCGGATCGCGACAGCCCCTTACTCGTGCCCCGTGACAGAGAGGGCAGCGGGCACGGCCGGCGTGGCGCCGCCGACCAGGTGGGCCGCTTCGGCCTGCCGGGCTGCCTCGAGCGCGGCGGCGTAGGACGGCGCAAGCCCCAGTACCTCGCCGGTGGAGCGCATCTCCGGACCAAGAGCAGCGTCCACGCCGGGCAGCCGCCACAGCGAGCCGATCGGCGCCTTCACCGCCACCAGCGGCGCGTCCGGCGACAGGCCGGGCGGCAGGCCGACATCGGCCAGCGAGGCTCCGAGGGCGCAGCGCACGGCATCGGCCACCACGTCGCGCCCGGTGGCCTTCGCCACGATGGGCACCGTCCGGCTGGCGCGCGGGTTGGCCTCGATGACCACCACCCGGTCGCCGGCCACGATCATCTGCACGTTCAGGATGCCGCGCAGCTTCAATCCCAGGGCGATGCGTCCCGCCGCCTCGGCCGCCGCCTCCTGCTGGGCACGGCTGAGGGACTGCGGCGGCACGACCGCCACCGAGTCGCCGGAGTGCACGCCCGGCGGGTCGAGCTGCTCCAGGATGCCGGGCACGCACCAGTCGGTGGCGTCGCTGATGGCGTCCACGTCCAGCTCCACGCCATCGACCAGCTCGTCCACGCGCAGCGGCCAGCCTACGTCCGTGCGCAGCAATGCCTCCACGTCCGCGGCGGCGCGCAGCACGGCGATCCCCCGCCCGCCGATCACCCATGACGGCCGCACGATGACCGGCAGCCCCAGCTCGGCGATTGCGGCGTGCAGCCCATCGGCATTCGCTGCCAGCAGGCCGCGCGGCCCGGACAGGCCAAGCTCGTCGAGCAGGCGGGCAAACCGCTCGCGATCCTCGGTGGTCTCGATGGCTTCGGCGGTCAGCCCGGCGATGGGCACATCGGCATAGGCCAGGTCCTTGGCCAGGTCGATGGCCGTCTGCCCGCCGAAGGTGAGCACCACGTGCGGCGGCTCGCCGGTCAGCGCGCGCTCGTGGTCGATGACGTCCAGCACGCCCTCCGTGTCGAGCGGCTCGAAGTACAGCCGCGAACAGGCGTCGTAGTCGGTCGAGACCGTCTCGGGGTTGTTGTTGATGACCACCGCGTCCAGGCCCATGTCGCGGATGGCCCATGCGGCGCGCACCGAGCAGTAGTCGAACTCGATGCCCTGGCCGATGCGGATCGGCCCGGAGCCGACGACCAGCGCCTTCGGCCCATCCAGCGGCGGCGCCTCGTTCTCCTCCTCGTAGGTCGAGTAGAAGTAGGGCGTGGTCGCCTCGAACTCGGCGGCGCAGGTGTCGACCATCTTGTAGACAGGCGTCAGGCCGTGGGCCAGGCGCAGCGCCTCGACGGCCGCTGTCGGCTGGCCGCTCAGGCGGGCGATCGTCTCGTCGGCGAAGCCGGCGCGCTTGGCCTGCCACAGCAACTCCGGCGTCAGCGGCTCGCTGGCCAGACGTCGCTCCAGGGCGACGATCTCGCCGAG
>DASSNI010000034.1:0-2620 GCA_035701385.1 Candidatus Limnocylindria bacterium
GCGTACAGGCCATGCACGAGGGCAAGCGCCGCGCCCGGGCGCAACGCTCCTAGGCTGGCCTGCCTCCGAGCCGCGCTCGCAGGCCCTCCACCAGCGAGTAGGCGGCCGGCACCACGATCAGCGTCAGGAAGGTGGAGCTCAGCAGGCCGCCGATCACCACCGTTCCCAGCTCGGCGGCGATGATCGAGCCCTGGTTGAGGCCGGCCGCCAGCGGCACGAGCGCCAGGATCGTGGCCAGCGCGGTCATCAGGATCGGCCGCACGCGGGTGTGCCCGCCGCGGATGAGCGCCTCACGCAGCGGCATGCCATCGGAGCGCAGGCGCTCCACCAGGTCGAGCAGCACGATCGCGTTGGTGACCACGATGCCGATGAGCATCAGGAAGCCGATCAGCGCGCTCACCCCGATCGGCCGGCCGGTCAGCAGCAGCGCCGGGAATGCGCCGATGGTGGCCAGCGGCAGGCTGAAGAGCAGCACGAACGGCGTGATGAGCGAGTTGAAGGCCAGCACCAGCATCAGGTACACGAGCACGATGGCCACGCCCATGGCCACGAAGAGGCCGCCGAACGCCTCCGACTGCTGCTGGCTGACGCCGCCGACACTGACTGCTACGCCGTCTGGCAGCGCGCTGTCGGTGTCCAGCTGATCCAGCGCCGAGCGGACAGCGGCCGAGACCGCGCCGGTGTCCTCGCTGATGATCTCGCCGCTCACCGTCGAGGACGGCGCGGCGTCAACCCGCGTGATGGTGGCGCGCACGTCTGTCTCCCGGACGTCGGCCACGTCGCCAAGGACGACGCCCGGTCCCACGGGCAGCCGTCGCAGCGCATCCGCCGAATCGACCGCAGCCGGGTCCAGCCGCAGCACCACATCGGTGGCGGCCTCGGAGTCCGAGAGCTTCAACGTGGTGACGGGCAGCGGCGTTAGCGCGCCGCGCACGATGCCGCCCACCTGCGCCGCGCTCACGCCGGCCGTGGCAGCACGCTCGGCGGAGACCCGCACCTCGATCTGCGGCGCCGCGGCCACCAGGTCGCTGGTGACGTTGGCCAGGCCATCGATGCCGTCAACCGCGTCGATCACAACCGCAGTGGCATCTTCCACGCGGTCGGCATCGGGCCCACTGACCACCAGGCTCAGGTTGCCGCCGCCACCCGGACCGGTGGTCTGCTGCACGACGGCGTCCCAGCCATCTGTCTCGATCGGCGCGAGCGCCTCCTCGAGGCGCAGCGCCGCATCGGCCAGGTCTGCATCGGCCGATAGGCGGACGTACATCGTGGCGGAGTTGGCGGCACGGCCTGCCTGCGCGGCGATCAGCGTGCGGAAGCCGGTGTCGCCCTCCGGTGGGATGCCGGTCTGGACCAGTTGGACCTCGTCATCGGCCAGGAGCAGCTGCTCGGCCTCGCCCGCCCGCTCCAGGACGCCCTCCGAGCTGGTGCCGGCCGGCGGCGAGACGCTGACCAGCAGGATCTTCTCCGACCCGGAGTTGAGGAACGCGGTCGGCAGCAGCGGCACCAGGAACGACGAGCCGATGAACAGCAGCAGCGCGCCGACCACCGTTGCCAGGGCGGTCCACCTATTCCGCAGCACGGCCCGGATGGTCGGGTCGTAGGCACGGACCCAGAGAGAGCGCCGGGGCTCACCCGCCTCGTCGACGGCGCCGCTGCGAGGCTGGCCGATCAGGAAGAAGGCCAGGACCGGGATGACCGTCAGCGCGACCAGCAGGGAGGCGAGCAGCGCGAAGGTGACGGTCAATGCGAAGGGCAGGAAGAACTGGCTGATGAGCCCGCCGGCAAAGCCCAGCGGCAGGAACACCGCCACGGTGGTGAGCGTGCTCCAGGTAATGGCGCCCGCCACCTCGGCCGGACCGTGCAGCACGGCGCTCATGCGGTCCTCGCCCATGGCGCGGTGGCGGTAGGTGTTCTCCAGGACCACGATCGAGTCGTCCACCACGCGGCCCACGGCGACCGCCAGGCCGCCCAGGGTCATGATGTTCATGGTGATGCCGGTGACCTGCATGGCCACCAGCGCGATGAGCAGCGACAGCGGGATGCTGACCGCGGCCACGAAGGTCGAGCGCAGGCTGAACAGGAACAGGAAGATCGTCAGCACGGCGAACACCGCGCCCAGGCCGCCCTCCTTCAGCAGGCCGTCGCGCGACTCGATGATGAAGTCCGCCTGGTCCGAGACCACCACGATCTCGACCTGACCTCCGGCGTCGGCGCGGACCTCGTCCAGGACCTCGTTGACGGCCTCCGAGACCTCGACCGTGTTGGCCGACTGCGTCTTGCTGACGGTCAGCGACAGCGCCTCCTCGCCGTTGAGGTGCGCGAAGCCGGTGATCGGCTCGGACTCGACCGCGACGTCCGCCACGTCGTCCAGGGTGACCGGCACTGGCGCCGGTCCGGCCTGGTTCACGCCCACCACCACCGCGCGCAGCTCGTCCAGCGACGTGATCTCGCCCACGGTGGTGACCGGGATGGACTCGCTGTCGGATGGCAGCTCGCCGGAGGGAATGGTCACGTTGGCGGCCGCCAGCGCGGCCTGGATCTGCTGGTAGCCGATGCCGGCTTGGCCCAGCGCAACGGGGTCAACCGTGATGGTCACGCGGTCGGTCAGGCCACCCGT
>DASSNI010000035.1:0-2813 GCA_035701385.1 Candidatus Limnocylindria bacterium
TGATCCCCTGACCGATATTTCGGCGTTGACGCCGAACGCGGCCGCGCTAGCGGGCCTCGTCCAGGATGCGGGCACTGGTGCGCAGCGCATCGGTGATGCGCGAGAGCGGCGGCAGGAAGGTGGGGATGCACTGGTCTCGACATCGGGTGGCGAGGTCCGCGATCTCGCACATCCGTTCGTGGATGATCGTCCAGGCGGCCACGCGATCGGGAAGCAGGTAGTCCGTCTCGTAGAAGAGCTCCATGGCCGGGCCGGCGGTGCGGTCGGGGTGGTCGGGACCCATCGGCATGCGGGTCACCAGCGCGCCGAGCGGCTTCACCACCTGCTTCATGAGCAGCACCGCCACCCGGACCAGCGACGCGAGCTGCGCCTCGGTCTCGTCGGTGTGCGCGAAGTAACGGGCCAGCAGCTGCAGGATGAGCTCGTACGTCGCATTCAGCAGGTCCGCGCAACGGGCGGTGAAGGCGTGGCTGATGAGCGCCACCTCGGCGCCGGAGGCCAGCGGCCGCACGTGGGCCAGCACCACCGCCCGTGCCGGCTCGAAGTCGGGGATGTCCTGGCGGATGGCCAGGAACTCGTCCAGCATGCGCACCAGCCGTCCGAAATGCGCCTCGCGCCAGTCGCCGCGCGCGCCCTCGCCCTGCTCGACGATCACCTCGATCGCCGCCCGGGCCGACGCCAGGTCCGTCACCGGCACGGTCTCTTCGAAGCCGATCTGGGCCTGGGTGGCCTGTGCAGCCTGGGGGCCGATGAACAGCGCGCGCTCCCCCATCCGCTCCACGAGCTGCGCGAAACCCTCCTCGATGGACCGATACAGATGCCCCACCGTGTCGAAGTCCTGCAGGTGCGGGCCGATCTCGTCCAGCTCCTCGTGTGGCAGCTCCTGCGCCTTGGCCAGGGCGGCGAACTCCTCCTGGTCGGCCATGTCGACCCCCTCCGGCCGCTCCAGGAAGGCGAAGTGGCGCAGCGCGGTCTCGCCGAATGGGAGGAGCGCCATCTGGACGTTGGCCGGCATCGCGGCCGGCGGCAGCGGGAAGTTGGGCCGCCCCAGCCGCGGCGCGGCACCGATGCTGTTGAGCAGGTTCTGCACCAGCGCCAGGTGCAGCATCTCCTGCTCCCCGATGTGCAGCAGCTCCCGCTTCCACTGCCCCACGGTCGCCGCGTGCTCCGCCGGCAGGCCCTCGCTGACGTCCTCCTTGAGCGAGAAGGCCGCGTACAGGTACTGGCACATGACCAGGTGCTCTAGCTCGGCGGCCTTGCCCAGGGTGTAGATCAGGGCTTCCCGGTGGCCGATCACCATCGGCCGCTCGCCGTGCGCCTCTTCCGCGTGTCCGGCGCCTTCCCGGATGGCCAGCACGTTCGCCAGGCGTCCCCGCGGCCCGGCTGCTTCCTCCTCGATCATGCCCCCAAGTCTACGGAGGCGGTCTGTTCCGTGGAATCGCCCCTTCTTGCCGCGGATTCCCGTCCCGCGGGCGTAACGAACAAGAAGTGCCTCTGCGCGGCCGCTGTGGCCCTTTTCAACGCCATTCTTGCCGCCGATTCCCGCCCCACGGGAAATCGCGACACGTTTCATCCGCTTCTTGGTTGTTAGTCCCGCCCCACGGGAATTCGCGACAGGTTCGCGGCCTTGACGGGCATGTCCAGACTGACGTCGTGCGCAGCGTGATCGCCCTCGCGGCATCGGCCCTGGCGGGCATGGCCGGCGTGGTGGCCGACATGGACCGCGACTACGACCTCGTCCCGTTTTTCATCGGCCTGACATTCCTGGGGGCGGTGATCGCGTGGGGTGTCAGTCGCCCGCCGCGAACGCCAGCGCGGTGGGCCGCCAACGGCGCCGCTTTGCTGTGGGCACTGGCCGCGGTATGGGCCGGCGCCCTGCTGCTGCTGTCCGCCTTCGTCTGGGAGGCAAGCTCCCCACCGCCACAGCCGGAAGCCCTGTACGCCGGGCTGACCGCGACCGCCTATCACGTGATCGGCCTGTTCGGGGGAGCGCTGCTGGTCCTCATCGCCGCCTTCGGACCGGACCGATGGCTCGCACGCTCATCAGAATCAGCCTATGGCTGATGGACCGATCCGCGGCGCCCGCTTCGGGCATCTGAACGTCATCGCCGATGACTGGCGGCGTCTCGCGGACTTCTACACGGAGCTGTTCGGCTGCGAGCTCGTCCCGCCGGAGCGTGACTACGCCGGCGACGACCTCAGCCGCGGCACGGGAGTGCCCGATGCGGCCCTCCGCGGCGCGCACCTGCGCCTCCCGGGACACGGGCCGAACGGTCCGACCATCGAGATCTACCAGTACTCGCGCAACGAGCCGCAGTCCACGCCGGCGGCGAATCGGCTGGGCTGGGGCCACATCGCCTTCCAGGTCGACGACGTCGACGAGGCCAGGCAGCGCGTGCTGGCTGCTGGCGGCCGTTCCATCGGCGAGGTCGTCACCCTGACCACGGCCGACGGCCGCCACGTCACCTGGTGCTATGTAACGGACCCGGAGGGCAACCTGGTCGAGCTCCAGGCCTGGAGCTGAGCCCTTCGCGCATCGCGACACGAGAGCTGTCACATCGGCCCTCGACGATGCGCCCATGGATGCCGTCGTTGGCTACCGCCGGTTCATCAATCGCCAGCTGCCGCTGCAGGAGCGCGGCTGCTCATCGAAGGCCGTCTACGTCAGCCGCGGCGAGGCGCGCAGCATCGCGCGCCATGGGCGCAACGGCTACGCCGGGCTGCATCCCTACCGATGCCAGTGCTGCTCGGGCTGGCATCTGGGCCACGCCCGAAGGACGCACAAGTGAGCGCCGTGCGGGTCGTCGAATTCG
>DASSNI010000036.1:0-3794 GCA_035701385.1 Candidatus Limnocylindria bacterium
GCTTCCAGCGCCTGTCAGCCGCCTTCCCGACCACCGCCAGTGACGCGACCGCCTTCTCGGGGGTCGTGATGCGCACCGGCGTGCCGGCGCTGATCGCCGACTACCGCGCCCAGCGCTCCTCGGCCGAGGCGGTGCTGTCCGTCGCGGCGGCCGGTCTGCTGAGCCTGGCGGCTGGCGCCATCGTGATGGTCGCCCTGCTGGTGGTCAGCTGGCGGCGCGGCAGCCTGGAGCTGGCGCGCGGGCGTGGCGCCTCGACCTTCCTGCTGCTCGGCACCCAGGCGGGCGAGGGGCTGCTGATCAGCGTTCCGGCCGCGGCCATCGGCTACCTGGCCGCCACCTGGCTGGTGCCCGGTCGTGACAATCCGGCGTCACTGTGGCTGGTCGTCGGCGTGTGCCTGACCGCCGTGCTGGCGCTGGTCGTGGCCACCTGGCCGGGCGCGCGCCGCATCACCGGCTGGCGAGCTCGCGACGACGCCCCGGTGCTGCGCGTCTCGCCCCGCCGCCTCGTGCTGGAGGGCACGGCCGTGCTGATCGCCGCGGCCGGCGTGGTGCTGCTGCGCCAGCGTGGCCTGACCATCGGAGCGGGCGGCATCCTGCGCTTCGACCCGTTCCTGGCGGCGGTGCCGATCCTGGCAGGCTTGGCCACCGGCCTGGTGGTCATGCGCCTCTACCCGCTGCCGATCCGCGCCATCAGCTGGCTGGCGGCTCGCCGGCGAGACGTGGTCCCGATCCTCGGCCTGCGGAGCGTGGGCCGCCAGTCGGCGGTCCTCAACGTCCCGCTGGTCGTGCTGCTGCTGGCGGCCGCCTTCAGCACCTTCGCCACGGTGGTGACGGTGAGCGTCGATCGTGGCCAATGGCGAGCAGCCTGGCGCGAGGTCGGCGCCGACTACCGCGTGGACGCGGGCCAGCTCGGCCCGGAGGCGGCCCAGACGCTGCAGGCGGTCAGTGGGGTCCAGGTGGTGGCGCCGATCGTCAGCGAGCCGGGCACCGGCTTTGCGGGCCGCCCCGGGCAGCGAGCCACCATCTTCCTCAATGCGGTGGACCCCGAGGCGTACGACGGGATCACCGCCGGCTCGCCCGTGGCCGTCTCGTGGCCGGGGGCCATGCTCGACCCGCTGGACGAGGCCGCCGGACCGCCCGGATCCGATGCGAATCCGATCCCCGCCATCCTGTCCGGGGAGCTGCCCGTGGCCACGCCACCGATGGGGGAGGGCTCCACGTTCCAGCTGACCCTCGCCGGGTCGCGCGTGACCATGCGCGTGGCCCAGGTCCGCCAGGCATTCCCCGGCGTGCCGGAGGGCATCCCCTTCGTGGTGGCGCCCTACTCGGCGCTGGCCGGCGCCACCGAGCGCGAGCTGCCGGTCTCGGCGTTCCTCGTCCGCGGTCGCGCGGGCCTGGAGCAGCCGATCGCCGATGCCGCCGGGCTGCCAGCGGGCAGCACCGGCATCCTCTCGCGCGAGGCGCGATACACAGAGATGCGCTCCGCGCCGCTGGTCCGGGCCATCGGCAGCGGCTTCTGGCTGGCCATGCTGTGCGCGGCCGCCTACGCCGGCATCGCCATGATCGCGGCGCTGGCCCTGAGCTCCGCTCGGCGACGGCAGGACCTGGCGCTGCTCGGCACGCTCGGGCTGAGCCGCGGCCAGTCACTCGGGCTGACCGCCGTGCAGCACGGCCCGCCGGTTGTGCTGGCGCTGCTGCCGGGCCTGGCGCTGGGCCTGGTCATCGCGCTGGCGCTGCTCGGCTCCCTGGGCCTCGGCGCCTTCGCGGGCGACGAGGCGGTGGTGGTGATGGTCATCGACTGGGGCGCGGTGGCAGTGGTCACGGCTGCGCTGCTGCTGACGGTGGGCGCCGCGGTGGCGGTCGGCACGGCCGCCGCCCATCGGCTTCGCCCGGTGGACGCCCTGCGGCTGGGGCACGATTAGGCATGCAGGTGGAGAGCACATGACACGGTTGCCGGCAGGCGTGGACGACTTCGAGGAGATCCAGGATCTCGACGCGGGCGAGATCGTGGAGATGGCGCCGCGCGCCCGGGTGGAGAGCCAGCGTCCGGAGCCGATGGCGCCGGACGAGGCACTGATCGTCTGCGACAACCTGGTGAAGATCTACAAGGTCGCCAACCTCGAGGTCGTGGCGCTGCAGGGCCTTGACCTGCTGGTCGAGCGCGGCGAGTTCGTGGCGCTGGTGGGCGCCTCTGGCAGCGGCAAGAGCACCCTGCTGAACATCCTCTCCGGGCTGGACGTGCCCTCCGCCGGGCGCGCGATCGTGGCCGGGCACGTGCTGGGCGAGATGGACGCCCGGGAGCGGACCGAGTACCGGCGCCGCGTCATCGGCTTCGTGTGGCAGCAGTCGGTGCGCAACCTGCTGCCGTACCTGTCGGCCCGGGAGAACGTCGAGCTGCCGATGATGCTCGACGGGCTGAAGCCATCCGAGCGGACGAAGCGCGCGACCGAGCTGCTGGAGGTCGTCGGGCTGGGGGAGCGCGGCAATCACCGTCCGCAGCGCCTGTCCGGCGGCGAGCAGCAGCGGGTCTCGATTGCGGTGGCCATGGCCAACCGACCCTCGGTGCTGTTCGCCGATGAGCCGACCGGCGAGCTCGACTCGGGCACCGCCGACCAGATCTTCGAGCTGCTGCGCGGCATCAACCGCGAGCTGGGAGTGACGATCGTGGTGGTCACCCACGACGCGCTGGTCAGCGAGCGGGTGAGCCGCACGATCGCCATCCGCGACGGGCGGACCAGCACCGAGACGCTGCGTCGTGCGGGCATCAGCGAGCTCGGCGAACACCACGTGATCAGCGAGGACTACGCCGTGCTGGACCGCGTCGGGCGCCTGCAGCTGCCACCCGGCCACGTCCAGGCGCTGGGCCTGCACCGCCGCGTGCGCCTCGTGCTTGAAGACGACCACATCAGCATCTGGCCAGCCGACACCGAGGAGAACGGGCGATGACCGCGCCGAGCGCCTACCACGCCAGCGCCCGCCAGCCGGAGCCGGCCACGGGACTGATGGTCGAGACGCGCGGCCTGGTGCGCGAGTACCGCAGCGGCGGCACCGTCATCCGCGCGGTGGATGACGTGAACCTGCGGATCGGGCACGGGGAGCTGGTGGCGGTCCGCGGCCGCTCGGGCTCCGGCAAGACGACGCTGTTGTCGCTGATCGGTGCCCTGGACCGCCCGACCTCCGGCGAGGTGCTGGTCGAGGGCCTGTCGGTTTCCTCGATGCGCGAGCGCGAGCTGGTGGGCGTGCGGCGCCGGCGCATAGGCTTCATCTTCCAGGCCTTCGGCCTGCTGCCGATCCTGTCGGCCGCGGAGAACGTGGAGGTCCCGCTGCGGCTGGTGAACGCTGACCCCTCGACGCGCGAGGCACGCATCGCCGAGCTGCTGGAGCTGGTGGGGCTGGGCGACCGCATGTTCCACCGGCCACATGAGCTTTCCGGCGGCGAGCAGCAGCGCGTGGCCATCGCGCGGGCATTGGCCAACGAGCCGGCCCTGCTGCTGGCCGATGAGCCGACCGGCCAGCTCGACTCGCAGACCGGCCACGGCATCATGGCTCTGCTGCGCCAGCTGGTGCGCTACCAGGGCGTGACCGCCATCGTGGCGACCCACGATCCGGCCATGCTGGACGTGGCCGATCGCGTGGTGGAGCTGCGCGACGGGAAGGTGGTCAGCGACGGGCCACCGGGGGGCGCCACCGAGCCCCTGGTGCCGCCCGCCGCCCAGGAGGCCGCTTCCTCACCGACCAAGCAGGAAGCGGGCTGAACTCCACGAATTCCGCTTCCCCGCCAGCGCCACGGAATC
>DASSNI010000037.1:0-7837 GCA_035701385.1 Candidatus Limnocylindria bacterium
GAGCTCGCCGCAGAAGGGTGCCAGCGGGACCCGCACGCCCGGCAGCAGCTCGCCATGGCGGCCATCCATGTGCGTGATGCGCAGCGCCGGCTCGGTGAAGTCCTCGGCCAGCAGGCCGAAGTCGGGGAATACCGCGGTCCAGCCCCAGTCGCCGGGCTGGAAGTCCAGCAGCTCGATCTGCAGCGTGTCGCCAGGCTCGGCGCCCTCCACGGCAATCGGCCCGCAGACCTGGTCGACGCGCGACCAGTCCACCTTCGCCAGGTCGGCCACCTCCATGGTGGGCTGCACCTCGCCGTTGCCCGCGTCATTGACGTCGAAGTCCACCACGTCGCCGCTGGCGACGGTGGCGATGGGCTCGATCGACCGATCCCAGGCCAGGTGGTACTGCTCCGGTCGGACGTGGATGGTGGCGACGGGCGAGCTCACCCGCCCATGGTAGCCAATCGCTCGCCCGCTGCCACTGGTAAGGCGGTACGTGCCGGCGTACAGTCCGCGCCAAAGCCCGAGCAGCACGCGTGTACGACATCGAGGACGTCCCGGTCGCAACCAGTGATGGCCTGCGACCAGGCAGCACGGCCGGGGATCGGCTGATGGTGGGGCTGGCCGCGCTCGCACTGCTGGGCGGCGCGCTCATCTTCGCCAGCCGATTCCTGCCGGAGAGCGAGCCATCGGCCACCCAGGCGTCGCCCACGGCCACGGCATCCCCCGACCCCAAGCCACGCCCCACGCCGACGCTTCGTCCGATGAAGGCGTTCGAGGTCACTCCGGCCGAGCCCGAGCTTCCGCCGGAAGAGCCGCCCCTGTTCATAGGCTGGGTGACGGCGCTGGTTGACACGCCCATCCACGCGGTCAGCTCTGACACCGGCCGCGTCGTCGGCACGCTGAAGGCGGGAGAACCTGCCTTTGGGAACCAGGATTCGCTGTTCGACGGCGGGCAGGCGGGATGGATGCATGTCCAGACCGGCACCCAGGAAGGCTGGATCCCAGAGGAGCTCAACGGAGCGCCCACCATCGAGAGATACCAGCGATCAGGGTTTGGAGAAGGGCCGTCCGTCGGCTCGGTCGTCGCCGGCGGCGACCGCCGCTTCGTGATGACCCTGCAGGGCCCAGATGGAAGAGGGAACTACTCCAGCTACCTGATGGTCTCAGATGACGGTGCTCGCTGGCGCATCGTGCGTGACGATCGCTGGAGGTACTCGTATGGCCTTAATGTCGCGCACGGTCCGGCCGGCTGGTTGATGGTGACATCCGGAGGCTTCAGGAGCGACAAAGGGTGGTGGCTGTGGCAGTCACAGGACGCGGTCCACTGGGATGCGCTGGGAGAGGTCGGCCGGGAGATATCCCCGAACTACGAGCTGCGCATTGCAGGCTCGGATATCGGCTACGTTCTCTACCAGCCCTACGCCAATGAGCCCCACACGGCCTGGTACTCGGCCGACGGGCAGCTGTGGTCCGAACGACCGCTGCCGCGGGGGCCGTTCCTCGTGGACACCATCACCGGCACCCGGCTTGGCTTCTATGCCTATGCCTACGAATCGGGCCCGTCGCAGCTGGGCGCCTTCTCGCCCGATGGCTGGACGTGGACCGAGGTGGAGCATCCCAGCGGCCTGGGCAGTCTCCGAGGAGTCGCGGCCGTGGGCCTGCAGCTCCTCACCCTGGCGCCGGACGGAGACCAGATCACTCCCTGGGTCGGCACCATCCACGACGGTTCAGTGACGTGGGGGCGCGACGGCACGGGCGCCGGCGTCTTTGCTGGCGCCATGGTGGCTGGCCCCGTGGTCGGCGACGGCGCCATTGCCTCGGCATTCGGAGCCGTGCCGGAGACCGGCGAGCCGCGCTGGTATACGAATGAGGGCACCGGCTGGCGCCTGCGGGCACTGCCGGACAACGTCACGGATCCGACGTACCTCGCTGCCATGCGGGATGAGCGGCTGGTATCGGTGACCCTCGAACGGACGCTCCCCAATTACCGACCGGTGGCCTGGTCGACGACCGGCAACCAGCCGTGGCGGGCGATCGAGCCGGAGGTCTTCCCCCGCCAGGAGGTCACCGTCGAGCTCTGCGCCGAGCTGGACCCGTCCCTGCTCACCATGCTCAATGAGTCCACATACCTGCTCGCCGCCTGTTTTGACGATCGGGCGGTCACCGTCACCGGCTACGTGACGCCATGCCAGGGCTGCGGAGGCTACGGGGAGGGCGGATCAGCGCCAGCATGGCTGTCCGAGCCACCCGAAGCGGGCCTGCTGCACCTGTCGGCCGTGTACTCGCCAGATGGGGCCCTGGGATGGTTTGACACCATTCTGCCGCCAGGCATCTCGAAGCGAGACCGCTGGACGAATGCCTGGGTCGAGGTCGTCGGCCACTTCAACGACCCGGCGGCAGAACGCTGCCGCTTCCTCGAAGAACCCGGGATGGACGTGTGGGAACCCTACCGATTCGATTACCCGGCGGAGTGCCGCGCGCGCTTCGTGGCCGACTCCGTCCGTCTGCTGCCGGAACGCTGAGCCGCGGGAAAGGATGAGCCCGGCGATCGCTCGCCGGGCTCATCGGTTCGGTCAGCGGCCGTCAGGCCGCATCGGCTCTAGCGCCGGGTGCTGAAGCAGTCGCTGCAGTAGACCGGCTTGGAACCGGTGGGCCGGAACGGGACGCGCGCCTGGCCGCCGCAGCTGTCGCAGGTGGCGGTGAACATCTCGCGCTGGCCGTAGCCGCCCGAGCTGTAGCTGCCGCCGCCGCTGTAGCTGCCGCCGGCATCGCCGCGGGCCGCCTTGCGGACGGCGCGGCAGGTGGGGCAGCGGCGCGGCTCCGAGAACTGGCGCTCGGCGTAGAACTGCTGGTCCTGCGCGCTGTGCACGAACTGCTGACCGCAGTCGGCACACTCGAGCGTCTTGTCGGTGAATGAAGTGGATGCGTACAAGAAAGAACTCCTGCTCGTGCGGCCGCCGGCGAACCCGTCTCGCCGTTAGACCGTGAGAAGGAGCCAATTGTGCCGCCGTGTGGTGGCCCGTCCCCCGGGCCGTTGTCTGGCGCAGCGTAGCACAGGCGAGGCCCCGCCGGGATGAGACGATCAGCCGGGGTCGGCCGGGACCATGGCGGGAGCCGACATCTCGGGCGCCGACTCGGCCGGCCCAGCCCCAACGAGCTGCGTCCCGCGGCAGCGCTCCAGGGCGGCCGCCGCCACCTCGAGCTGCGCGGCGTCGGGCGGGGCGGTGGTCAGCCGCTGGGTGAACACGCCGAAGCGGTTCAGCGCGAAGCCCAGGCCACGCCGTCGCGATCCCCAGCGCAGCAGCTCGTAGGCGATCGCCGCCGTGATGGGCACGAAACCGATGCGCAGCGCCAGGTCGGGGAACGGGCCGAGGCGCGGCAGCGCGGCCAGCAGCAGGGTGTCGACCGCGGCCAGGATCACCAGGAAGCCGGTTCCGCAGCGGGGGTGGGCGGGACTGAAGCGGGCAAGGTTGGCGGGCGTGAGCGGCAGGCCGGCCTCCGCGCAGGCGATGGCCATGTGCTCGGCGCCGTGGTAGCTGAAGATGCGCCGATAGCGTGGCACGCGCGTGACGCCGATCACGTAGATCGCCAGGAAGCAGCCCTTCAGCAGGCCTTCGGAGAGCCGCTGCAGGAGCGTGGCCTCCAGCGCCGGATCCCGGCCGGTGAGCAGCAGCGGCACCGCCGAGAAGACGAACAGGCCGATGACCAGGCTGACCGCCACCAGGGCAACAGTGGTCAGCAGCGACACGGGACGGATGGCACCCGTGTCGGCGAGCATCGAGGAGTCACTGAGGGCCCGCATGCCGAGCCGCAGCTGGACGCCCAAGGCGTGCAGGCCGCGGAAGAAGGGGAGGCGCCAGATGCCGCTCGCTGCGTGCAGCTCGCCGTCGTAGGCGTGGATGTCGCCGGCCGGGGTGCGGAGGGCGACGGCCCAGCGGGTTCCGCTGCGGATGAGGACGCCTTCGACCAGCGCCTGGCCACCGAAGGTCGGAGCGTGCTGCGTGCTCACGGGCTCGGGATTCCCCACCTGCTCGCATGGTGCGGCGCGCCGAAGGCACGCCATGAGCGTGATGCTGCCATCGTCCTCCGTGGCGCCCAATGGCCGTTTCGGGCCATGCAGGACGCCGCCGATGGCTGCGCGCGTACCGTACCAGAGGCACAGGCGCCCGGAAGGCTCTGTATCGTGCGCCGATGCCAGAAGCCTTCCTGGCCGGCGCCGTGGCGGGCTACGCCATTGCGGTGCCGATGGGGCCGATCACCATCCTGATCCTGGAGCTCGGCCTGCATCGCGGCCTGCGGACCGCGCTGGCCGCGGCGGCGGGCGCGGCATCGGCCGACGGCCTGTACGCCACGCTGGCCGGACTGTTCGGCGCCATCCTGTCGGCGGCGATCACCACCGTCACCGGCCCGGCGCGGCTGCTGGGGGCTGCGTTGCTGGCCGTCATCGCCGTGCGGGGCCTGCTCGACGCAGCGCGCACGGGCCTAGGCAGTGCCGCGCCCTCACCGGCCCCAGAGTCGACCCCAGTGCGCACGTACCTCCTCTTCCTTGGCCTGACGGTGACGAACCCGGTGACCTTCCTCTACTTCCTGGCGCTTACCGTGAGCCTGCCGATGCTTGGCGGCTCCACGGCCGGGCGGCTGGCATTCGCGGTCGGCGCGTTCCTCGCCTCGCTGAGCTGGCAGGTCGTGCTCGCGGGTGCCGGGGCCGCGCTGCATGGGCGTGTGCCGGCGCGCGCCGTGGCTGCCACGCGGGTCATCGGCTCCGTGGTCGTCCTGGCCTTCGCCGTGGTGATCGGCGCCCAGGCGCTGGGCGCCTGAACCGAACGTCTGTTCTATACTGCCGCAGATGCGCCCGGAATACGCCGAGGAGCCCTGCCGCACGGCGCTGAGCCGGGTGAGCGGCATGCCGTTCCGCTGGTCGCTCAATCCGTACACCGGCTGCGTGCACCAGTGCACCTTCTGCTACGTACGCGGCTTCGAGCTGAGGGCGGGGCGGCCGCCTGACGCGCGGTACGGGACGCGGATCCGGGTCAAAACCAACCTGGTCGAGGTGCTGCGCCGCGAGCTGGCCCGGAAGAGCTGGCAGCGCGAGGAGGTGGCGTTCGGATCGGCCACGGATCCCTACCAGCCGGCAGAAGGCCACTACCGCCTGACGCGCGGCGCCATCGTGGCCCTGGGCGAGGCGGCCACGCCGTTCGGCATGATCACCCGCGGGCCGCTGATCGTCCGAGACGTCGACGTGCTGCAGGCGGCCTCGGCCGCCGCCGAGGTGACGGTCAACGTGTCCATTCCCACGCTCGACGAGCGCGTGTGGCGCACCACCGAGCCGGGAACCGCCCATCCCCGGCAGCGGCTGCGGGCCGTGCGCCGGCTGGCGGAAGCGGGCATCCGAGCCGGGGTGGGCATGGCTCCCATCCTGCCCGGCCTGTCGGACGACCCGGCGCAGCTCCGGGACGTGGTGATGGCGGCGCGCGACGCGGGCGCCTCGCACCTGTGGTGGAACGTCCTCAACCTGCGGCCCGGCACCCGCGAGCACTTCCTGGAGCGGCTGGCCTCCGACTGGCCGGAGGAGGTGGACCGATACCAGCGCCTGTACGCGACGCGCGCCTACCTGCCGAAGGCCGCGACTCGAGAGCTGGACGGCACGATGGCCGAGCTGCGCAGCGAGTGGGTGTGGGCGCCACGGCGGCGCGAGCACCGCGATCCCGCGGCGCTGCGACCGCCTGGCTCGACCCAGCTGGAGCTGCCGCTGGCCGGCTGAATCAGGCCGTGGTCGTCGGCCATGTCGCGGCGTATAGTGCGGGACGTGGCCGACAGCTTCGTGTCACGCGGCTTCACCGGCCGTCGGCAGCAGCCGGACGGCACGGAAGCCGGCCGCGTCCCGCCGGGGCAGTACGTCACCCGCGACTTCCCGGTCCTGTCGGCGGGGCCGACTCCCCGGATCGACACCGCCACCTGGGAGTTCACCATCGACGGCCTCGTCACGAGCCCGGCGCGGTGGAGCTGGGACGAGATCCGGGCCCTTGGGACGCGTGACTTCACCGTCGACATCAGCTGCGTCACCAAGTGGACCAAGCTGGACACGCACTGGACCGGCGTCAGCCTGGACACGCTGCTCGAGCAGGTGGACCTGGATCCGGCCGCTCGCTTCGTGGTGGCGCACTCCTACGGCGGCTACACCACCAACCTGCCGCTGACCGACGTGCTGAACGGCCAGGCCTTCGTGGCCTGGGACTATGACGGCCGGCCGCTCGAGCCGGCACACGGCGGTCCCGCGCGCCTGGTGGTGCCGCACCTCTACTTCTGGAAGAGCGCGAAGTGGGTCCGCGGGCTGCGCCTGCTGGCCGATGACGAGCCCGGCTTCTGGGAGTCGCTGGGCTATCACAACCGCGGCGATCCGTGGCGCGAAGAGCGCTACAGCGGCGACTGACCGCGGCCCGTGGTCGAGCCGCTTCGCTGGCAGATCGGCACCGTCACCGCCATCCGCCCGCAGACGCCGCGCGTCTCCAGCTTCACGATCTCGCTGCCCGACTGGCAGCCCCACCGTGCCGGGCAGCACTACGACGTGCGGCTCACGGCGCCGGATGGCTACCGGGCGCAGCGCAGCTACAGCATCGCTTCGGCCCCCGAGGCCGACGGGCAGGTGGAGCTGGCCATCGAGCGCATTCCCGATGGGGAGGTCTCGGCCTACTTCCACGACGTGCTGGTCGAGGGCGACCAGGTGGAGCTGCGCGGACCCATCGGCGGATACTTCGTCTGGGAGCCGGATCTCGGCGGCCCGCTGCTGCTGGTGGCCGGCGGCTCGGGAGTGGTCCCGCTGATGGCCATGCTGCGCGCGCGCCGCGCCTCGGCGGCACTGGCGCCGGCCGCGCTGCTGTACTCCTCGCGGACGGCCGATGACATCATCTACCGCGATGAGCTCGACCAGCTCGCGGCCCAGCCCGGTGGGCCGGTGGTGGCCCACACGCTGACGCGCCAGCAGCCGGAGGGCTGGGGCGGCTACGCGCGGCGCGTGGACGCGGCCATGCTGCGCGAGGTCGCCGACCGCATCGGCGGCCTGCGGGCGGAGCCGCTGGCCTACGTGTGCGGCCCCACGCTCCTGGTCGAGCAGGTGGCCGCCGACCTCAGCGAGCTGGGCGTGGCGTCGTCACGCATCCGCACCGAGCGATTCGGGCCGACCACGTGAGGACGCGATGAAACGAGCGGTGCTGGACGATCCCCTGGCGCTGGACGCGAACGCGGTGGCCGGCGAGCTGCGCGAGCTGATGGGCCTGGAGGTGACGGCCTTCATGGCGCGCTGCGCACACTGCGGCAACCGCGACGCGCTGGGGTCGCTGCGCGCGTGGGCGCATGGGCCCGGCGTCGTGCTGCGCTGCGTCATCTGCAGCGAGGTGGTGGTGCGCTGGGTGCGGCGCCCCGACGGTGCGGCCATGGACCTTCGCGGCGCCGCGTACCTCCAGCCGCGCTAGCGGTCACGCCGATCGGGCCATGAGCGGCTGCCATTCGGGTGGTATCGGCCAGCTGCAATGGCCGGTTGAATGCAGCCCGTGAAACGCCATTCCAGTGCTTTGCTGGCCGTCATCCTGTGCGCCGGCGCCCTCCAGGGGCCGGTTGCCGCCGCGCCGCCTCCCGAATCGAGCTGCCCGCTCTTCCCGGAGACGAACGTGTGGAACAAGCGGGTAGATGCCCTGCCGAAGGCCTCGAACTCGAAGACGCTGATCGGCACCATCGGCCGCAGCACGCACCTGCACCCCGATTTCGGCGAGTACCTGGGCTACGGCATCCCGTACAACCTGGTGGACTCGACGACGACGCGTCGCACGGTCCACTTCGACTACGACGACGAATCGGACCA
>DASSNI010000038.1:0-2403 GCA_035701385.1 Candidatus Limnocylindria bacterium
GGACAGCGCGTTCGGGACGCCCACGAACAGGATGGCCGCCGCCATGAGCCCCATCTGCGTGACCGTCAGGATCAGCAGCGCTCCACCGACCGAGATGGGGCCGCCACCCGTCAGCGCCACGAGGTCGCCGTAGGCCGCCACCGAGGCTACGGTCGAGAAGATGAGCGCCAGGGCCAGCAGGACGAAGACGGCGGGGCCGCGATAGCGATCCGCCGGCAGCCGTTCGCGCACGACGATCGCCCGGACGGCGTTCATCAGCAGCCCGACGACGACGGCCAGGCCGCCACCCAGCAGCAGCCCGACCAGGCTGAGCTGGAGGTCGGCCGACAGGTCGGCGTCGGCACGCCCCGCGCGAAGCACGATGGACAGGGCCAGCATGCCGATGCCCACCAGCACCAACAGGATCGAGATGAGCTGGAGGGCGCGGTAGCGCGTCAGCGGGTCGCGGGCGGCCGGCCTGGGGATGGCGACAGGCGGTGCGTCCGCGGGCGGTGCATCGCCTGGCGGTGCGTCAGCGGGCGCGGTCGCGGGCGTGGCGGCCTGGCCAGGATCGGGAACCACCCCCGTGGCGGCTCAGCCTCCGGCCGGGTGCCGAAGGCCGCCGGGCTCGGAGGACCGGTCGGCGACGCGCGGGGTCTCGCTGCTGGTCGCCCACTCGGGCCGCTCGGCTGTGCGCGGTGCGGGTGCGCGCTGGAACTCATGGCCGCAGTAGGCGCACAGGGGCCACTCCGGATCGGCCAGGCGGTTGCAGGACGGGCAGACGCGGTGCAGCCGGGTGCGGCAGTTCGGGCATACCAGCCAGTCGGACTGGATGCGCTCGCGGCACACGGGGCACAGCTCGTTCTTCTCGACCTCGGCGAGGAGCGATTCCTCGGCCAGCGACCGTTCGTACACCTCGGCCAGCGTCTCGCGCGGGCGGAGGATGAGGTACAGGATCACCGCGAACACGAACAGCAGCGGCGTGAAGAAGATGATCAGGGCCGACGCGAAGTACGGCAGGATCGGGTTCTCGCTGCGGGCCTGCATGTCGCGGAACGCCCAGTAGGCGGTGCCCAGCCAGAGCAGGACGACGTAGATGACCGCCATGTTGATGGCGATCGTCACGATCGGGTTGGTGATGAAGTCGTTCCAGATCTTCCCGGGATCCGGCAGCTCTGGCATGCGTTCAGCGCCTTTCGTGGGTGGTCCGCGCGCCCGTTTCGGACGCCGGGGCAGCGGCCATGCTAACAGATGAGGCTGGCCCCTCCGGCTCGGCCGACAGGCGAGCGAGCACGTCCACCAGCACCCGATGCTCGACCTCCAGGACTCGATCCGCGAGCTCCTCGGCGGTCTCGCCGGGGGTGACCGGGACGCGGACCTGGGCCAGTGGCGCGCCCGCGTCGAGGTCGGACGCGACCTCGTGCACGGTGACGCCAGTCTCAGCGTCGCCGGCTGCCAGCACGGAGCGGTGCACCGCCAGGCCGATCATCCCGCGGCCGCCGTGGCGCGGCAGCAGGCTGGGGTGGATGTTGATCGTCCGCCCGCCGAATGTCGCGAAGTACTCCGGGCGGAGCAGCTGGTCATAGCCGGCCAGCAGCGCAAGATCCGCGCCGGAATCGGCCAGCGCGGAGCCGATGGCGGCGTCGCGCTCCGCCAGGCTGGCGTATGCCCGGCCGGACAGGACCAGCGCCGGCACCCCATGGTCCGCCGCCACGTCCAGCGCGCGGACGTCGTGACGGTTGGAGACGACCAGCACCGGGTGGATCCTCGGCAGCCTGCCGGACGTCACGGCAGCCAGCACCGCCTCGAGGTTCGAGCCGCGTCCGGAGACCAGGACCGCCAGGCGCATCGATCCGGTCAGGCGGCCTGCCGGCTCAGATGAAGGCGACGCGCGGGCGCTCCGCCTCGACCGGCACCACGGTGCCGACCCGCGCCGCTCCGGGAGCGGCCGACAGGGCAGCCTCCGCGTGCTCCGGCCGGACGACGGCCGTGAGGCCGATGCCCAGGTTGAAGGTGCGCACCATCTCGTCATCGGCCACGTCGCCGCGCTCCTGGATGAGGCTGAAGATCCACGGCACCCGCCAGCTGCCGGTCTCCACCTCCACGCCCAGTCCATCGGGCAGGGTGCGCGGGATGTTGTCGACCCAGCCGCCGCCGGTGATGTGCGCCAGCGACAGCAGGTCGCCGCCGGCATCGCGCAACGCCCGGCGCATGGCGCGGATGTCGTCCAGGTAGCTGCGATGCGGCTCGAGCAGGACGTCGCCCAGCGTGCGGTC
This sequence comes from Candidatus Limnocylindria bacterium, assembly GCA_035701385.1. Taxonomy (GTDB): domain Bacteria; phylum Chloroflexota; class Limnocylindria; order QHBO01; family QHBO01; genus DASSCW01. Next base: position 2,256 of record DASSNI010000038.1, read on the forward strand.
GCTGTCGGGTATCGGCTTGTTCCATTCCCCCTCGCGCAGCAGGCGGCGCACCAGCGCGTAGCCGTTGGTATGCAGGCCGGAGGAAGGAAGGCCGATGAGCGCATCGCCGGCCCGCACCTGCGACCCGTCGATCACGTCCCGGCGGGCC
>DASSNI010000039.1:0-2563 GCA_035701385.1 Candidatus Limnocylindria bacterium
GGCTGCTTCCTGTTCGCCCCGGACCCGTGCCAGTTCAAGCCGATCAGCCACCTGCCGGTGGCGGCCATTTCCGCTCCACGGCCGCCCCTGGGCGCGCCCTACGCCACCGGCGCCTGTCCGTCCTGGGTTCGCTTCGACGGCTTCCAGTACACCGATACCGGGCTCGCCAACTCGTGGCGCGGCGCCTTCGACATCGCGGAGGCCGACCTGACGCCGATCGGCCGTGCCGAGGGCGCCACGATCCAGGCCGGCCCATTCAGCGATGACACGGTGTACGCCATCCGCGGCGTCGATCCCGCGGACGCCGTCGCCATGCGCTACGCCAGCGGCGAAGCGCCCTTCGCGGTCCTCATGGCGTCGTACGACCCGCCGCCGGAGCTGTGCCCGTACTTCAAGGAACCCATTCCATCCGGCGTTTGTCGCGGCCTGTAGCCGGTGACGACCCCCGCCCAGGCTGACCCGGCGCGAGCAGTCGAACGCACCTACCTGACGCTCACCCTGCTGACCACCCTGGCTGCGTCGTTCATCTGGGGCATCAACACCATCTTCCTGCTGGACGCCGGCCTGTCCAACGCCGAGGCATTCGCGGCCAATGCCTTCTTCACCGCCGGCATGGTCATCTTCGAAATCCCCACCGGCGTGGTGGCGGATACGCGCGGCCGCCGCTTCTCGTTCGTGCTGGGCGCCTTCACGCTCTTCGCATCCACCCTGCTGTACCTGCTGATGTGGCAGCTCCACGCCCCCCTGCTGGGCTGGGCCGTGGCCTCCATTCTGCTGGGCCTGGGCTTCACCTTCTTCTCCGGCGCCACCGAGGCGTGGCTGGTGGATGCCCTGGCCGCCACTGGCTTCCGCGGGCACCTGGACCACGTCTTCGGTCGCGCCCAGACGGTGGGGGGCGCGGCGATGCTGTTCGGCACCGTGGCCGGCGGCTTCGTGGCGCAGATCACGAACTTGGGAGTGCCGTACATCATCCGCGCCGCCATGCTGGCGCTGACCATGCTGGTCGCGCTGCGCTTCATGTGGGATATCGGCTTCACGCCGCAGCCACGCGGAGACCCGGTGGGTGCCGTGCGCACCGTGCTGCGCGGCTCGGTGGACGGCGGGTTGCGCAATCCGCCGGTTCGCTGGCTGATGCTTGGCGCGCCGTTCGTGGCCGGCACCGGCATCTATGTCTTCTACGCCGCGCAGCCATACCTGCTGGAGCTGTACGGCGATCCGACGGCGTACTCCATCGCCGGCCTGGCGGCAGCGATCTTTGCCGGCGTACAGATCGTGGCCGGCCTGGCGGTCCCGTGGCTGCGGCGGCTGTTCCGCCGCCGGACGGATGCGCTCATCTTCGGATCGCTGAGCGGCGTGATCCTGCTGGCGCTGCTGGGCCTCAAGCCGGGCTTCATCCTCGCCCTGGTGCTGCTGGCGATCGCGTCGTTCATCAGTGCCATGACCCGGCCGATGCGGCAGGCCTTCCTGAACGGCGTGATCCCGTCAGAGCAGCGCGCCACCGTGCTGTCCTACGACTCGCTGATGGGATCGGCAGGCGGCGTGGTGGCGCAGCCGGTGCTGGGGCGCGTCGCTGATGTGAGCGGGTACGCCACCAGCTACCTCGTCTCGGCGGGCATCCAGCTGGTGGCACTTCCGTTCGTCCTGCTCGCGCGGGGCGAGCGGGCGCCATCGGATCCGATCGAACGAGCACCGGCCGCCGCAGGCCCGGACTGAGGGAGATCAGGCGCCGCTGAGGATCGGCTGGCGCTCGCGCGCGAGCTCTTCGAGCAGCGTGACGGCGCGGCTCAGCGGTGGAAGTGCCGCCATTTCAGCTGCAAAAGCGAGGGCGTTGGCGCGGAAGTGCGGCTCGGCGAGGACACGTCGCAGCGCGGTGCGAATGTGCTCGGCCGTCCGATCGCCGCGGCCGATGGCAAGGCCAAGCTCCAGGGCCGCCACCCGCTCAGCGGTGAACGGCTGATCGCCGCCGATCGGCGCCACCACCAGTGGCAGTCCGAGGCTGAGTGCCTCCTTGGTGCCGTTGAAGCCGCCGTGCGTGATGAACACGGCGCTCTCGGCCAGCACGGTCAGCTGCGGCACCCGGTTCACGAGGCGGACGTTGCCGGGCACCGGTTCGAAGTCGGCGGGGTCTACATCGCCGATGACCACCACCGCCTCGATCGGCTCCGTGCCTACCGCTTCGACGATGGACATGAGCAACCCAGGCTCGCGGAACATGAGCGTCCCAAGGCTGGCCAGCACCAGCGGATGACCGCGCGGCGCATCCAGCCAGGGAGGCCGATGCTCGCCGACGCGCACCGGGTTCTCGTACCGGAAGTGGTGGATCGTGGCCGGGGGCGTGTAGTCGCCCTCCCAGCGCGGTGGGGTGAGCGCCAGGTGCAGATAGCGGAACATCATCCTGCTATCCGGATCCGGGTCCAGGCCAAGCTCCTGGCGGCGCTGACCCAGTGGGTCGGCCAGCAGCTGTGGGCGGTCCTCCTGCGACGCGGTGGAGCCGGTCGCCAGTGAGGCATGCGGCAGGCCGAGCTTCTCGGCTGCCAGGCACCCGGCGTACTCGGTCGACTCG
>DASSNI010000040.1:0-3547 GCA_035701385.1 Candidatus Limnocylindria bacterium
TGTTCTTCGGCGGGCTCTTCGCCGCCTACTTCAACAGCCGCGCCGACCACGCCGCGGAGTGGGGTCCGCCGGGCGGGCACGAGCTCGAGGCCTGGCCGCTGGCCACCATCCTGACGATCATCCTCGTCACCTCGAGCTTCACGATCCAGTTCGGCATCAATGCGATTCGGCGCGGGGATCAACGCAAGCTGCGCATGTGGGTGGGCCTCACTCTCCTGCTCGGCGTGGTCTTCCTGCTGGGCCAGCTGTACGACTACTCGACGCTCGGCTTCGGGATCGGCGACGGGATCTTTGGGACGACCTTCTACACGCTGACCGGCTTCCACGGGGCACACGTGTTCGGTGGCGCGGTCGGCATGACGATCCTGTTCGCACGAGCCTCGCAGGGCCAGTTCAGCGCCAAGAACCACGTCGCCGTCGAAGCGATCAGCATCTACTGGCACTTCGTCGACGTCGTCTGGATCGCGCTGTACTTCACCCTCTACTGGCTGAAGTAGGAGTGGCGCAAGGTGAGTGATCAGCTCTTCGGCTTCGTCCTGATCGGGATCGGCATCCTGTTCGTGCTGGCGATCGTGTTTGCGGTCTCCTCGCGCATGGGCCGATCCGGCACCCCGGACGGACCACCGCCACGCGGCGTGCACATGCCCAATCCGAGCTTCCTGCCGGTCGCGATCTCCATCGCGGTGGTGGTGATCGGCGCGGCCCTCGCCCTTCGCGGCGATTACGTCCCGGCCAATCCGTGGATCGGGATTCCCGGCCTCGTGTTGTTCATCGGCGTCATCATCGCGTGGGTTCGCAGCGCCGGACACGAGTGGCACGAGGTCGAGCAGCGCCCGCATGACGACGCGCACGGCCACTGAGGCGTCAGGGGAGGCTGATGGTCGCCATCGGCGCCAGCGCTCCGCCTGAGCGTCGGACGCGGGGGAGGCTGCCGCTTTCCTACCTCGTCGTTGCGGCCGTGCTGCCGCTGGTGCTGCTGGCGCTCTACGCCGTGATGTTCGGCATCCGGCAGGCACCCGCCGGCCCGGTGGTGGGTACTCCCGCCCCGGGCTTTTCGCTGGCCGATCTTGACGGCAGGCCGCTGCGGCTCGCCGACCTGCAGGGTCGTCCGGTGATCGTCAACTTCTGGGCGAGCTGGTGCGGCCCCTGTGTCGAGGAGTTTCCCCTCCTCAAGCGTGCGGCCGCCGAGCACGCCGACGAGGGGCTGGCGGTGATCGGCATCGTCTACCAGGACAACTCCGAGTCGGCGCGCGCCTTCATGCAGCGCATGGACGCGACCTGGCCAGCCGCCATGGATCCCGGCGGTAAGGTGGCGGCCGCCTATGGCCTGTTCGGTGCGCCACAGACGTATTTCATCGGCCGCGACGGCACGCTGGTCGGCCAATCGGTCGGTCAGTTCTCGGCGGCGCAGCTCGACCAGCAGATCGCCGCCATCATTGGCAAGGAGCAACCATGACCTCGAATCTCCCCGTTCGTCGCGACGACGAGTCGCTCGCCGTCGGCGCCGAGCTCCACGCCGACCATCTCGACCCGCAGCTGCAGGACGTGCAGCAGGACCTGCGCGTCGCGCTGATTCCGCTGGCCCTGATCCTGTTCCTGATCACCTCGTTCGTCGTCGCGGCCTGGACCTTCCTCGCCGCCGGATGAGCGGCGCGCCGGAGCACCGAGCCATGCCGGCGGCACCCGACGCCGTCCGCGTTCGCGGGCTGCGCAAGGCGTACGGCGCCGTGGAAGCCGTCCGCGGGGTCGACCTCACCGTTCGCACTGGTGAGGTCTTCGCGCTGCTCGGGCCGAACGGCGCGGGCAAGACCTCGACGGTCGAGATCCTGGAGGGCTATCGCGACCGGGACGCCGGCGAGGTCAGTGTGCTGGGGATCGACCCGCGCTCACGCGATGCGAGGCTGCAACAGCGCATCGGCATCGTCCTGCAGGCCACCGGGCTCAACCATTACCTGTCCGTGCGCGAGACGGTCGGCATGTTCGCCGGCTACTATCCCGCGCCGCGCGACCCCGACGAGGTGATTGGCCTGGTCGGTCTTGCGGAGCTGGCCGACCGGCGCATCACCCGCCTCTCCGGCGGGGAGCGGCGGCGCCTCGATCTGGCCGTGGCCCTGGTCGGCGATCCTGAGTTGCTGTTCATGGATGAGCCGACCACCGGCTTCGATCCCTCGGCCCGACGCCAGGCATGGGAGGTGCTGCGCGGCCTGGCGCGGCTCGGGAAGACGATCCTGCTGACCACGCACTACATGGACGAGGCCCAGGAGCTGGCCGACCGAGTGGCGGTGATCCACGCCGGGCAGATCGTTGCCGAGGGGACGCCGCAGTCGCTCGGTGGTCGCGCGATGGCCAGAAGCACGGTACGGTTCTCGCTGGCCGATGGTGCGGACCTGCCGGATCGCTTCGGCGCGCGACGCCTGCCGGCCGGCTACGAGCTGGAGACCGACTCCACCACGCGGCTGCTGCACGAGCTGACCAGCTGGGCGCTCAGCGCGAACGTGGAGCTCGTGGGGCTCGAGGTCAATCCGCCCAGCCTGGAGGATGTCTACCTCGAGCTGACCAGGGAGGCGAGCGCGGCATGAGTGGCATCGGCCTGACGCTTCGCCAGGTGCGCTACGAGAACCTCGCCTTCTGGCGCAATCCGGCCGCGGCCTTCTTCACCTTCGTCTTCCCGCTCCTGTTCATGGTGATCTTCAACGTGCTCTTTGGCGGCGGGGAGGATGGCGGGCGCTTCTTCACGCCGGCGATCATCGTCTTCTCGGTGATCACCGCCACGTTCACCAACATCGCGATGAGCCTGACCATGGCGCGCGACGAGGGAATCCTGAAGCGCATTCGCGGCACGCCGCTGCCGGCCTGGGCGTACCTCGGCGGGCGGATCCTGCATGCCGCCGGGGTGGCGCTGCTGCTGGTGGTCATCGTGGCCGCCTTCGGCGCCGTCTTCTACGGCGTCCCGGTGCCGTGGGCACAGCTGCCTGCCCTGCTCGTCACCCTCCTGCTGGGTGCCGCCACCTTCTGCGCGCTGGGGTTGGCCGTTTCCGCCTTCGTGCCGAACGCGGATGCCGCTCCGGCGGTCGTCAATGCGGCGATCCTGCCGCTGCTGTTCATCTCGAACGTCTTCTTCCCGCTGCAGAATGCGCCCGAGTGGATCAACGTCGTGTCCGAGATCTTCCCGGTGCGTCACTTCGCCGATGCCATGCTGCGTATCTACGACGTGAACACGCTTGGGGCGGGATTCTCGAATGGTGACCTGGCGGTCATGGCGATCTGGGGGGTCATCGGCCTGTTCGTTGCTGCGCGCTTCTTCAGCTGGGAGCCACGGCATTGAGCGAGCCGGCACAGCCGCGTATCGGAGGAGCATGAGGTGATCCAACGGACCCGAGCACGACGCCCACGATCGGGCTACGTCCTGCCCGCCGTGGCAATGGTGGCGCTGGCGCTTGCTGCCTGCGGGGGTGGTGACGGGGGCGGCAATGCGAATTCCACCTACAAGCTGGAAGTCATGGTCATCAACCTCTCGGCGGCCGATGCGACGGTCACCTCGAGCACC
>DASSNI010000041.1:0-4282 GCA_035701385.1 Candidatus Limnocylindria bacterium
GTTGGCGAGCAGCAGCCGGGCGAGCGCCACGCGCATCATCCAGCCGCCGCTGAACTCGCCGACGTCACGGCCCGTATCGGCCTCGCTGAAGCCCAGGCCGGCCAGGATCCGATGCGCCTCGGCCTCCAGGCTGTAGCCGCCCAGCGCCTCGAACCGATGCTGCAGGCGGCCGTATTCGGCCATCAGCTCCTCGAGCTCGGCCTCCTCGCTGGCCTCGGAGAGCTCATGCTCGATGTGACCCATGCGCCGCCCGATGCCGCTCACCTCGCCCGCCCCGGCGATCACCTCGGCCAGGACGCTGCGCCCGCGGCCCTGGGCCACCTCCTGGCGAAGATAGCCGATGGCCACGTCCTTGCCCCTGGTGATCGTTCCGCCGTCCGCCTCCTGCTCCCCGGTGATGATCTCGAGCAGGGTCGTCTTGCCCGCGCCGTTCGGGCCGACGATGGCGATCCTTCGGCCCGCGGCGATCTGCAGGCTGACGCCGTCGAACAGGTGCTGGGGGCCGTGGCTCTTGGAGAGGTTGGAGAGCGTGACGAGGGACATCGCCAGCCGATGGTAACGGAGGAGGCGGCCTCCTGCCGTTGAGCGGTCGATTCGTAACCGAATGCGTTACGAATGGCCCGAGGCGGTATCGTCCTGCGCTGTCATCGCGTTTCGTGCAGCACGAACGCCCCTGACAGTCTCAGAGGCCGTGAGCCCCGCGCGCACCAGACGTCCGCTGATAACTCGCGCTTTTCGCCGTGCGCATCAGCCTTCATCCATGCGACGGGTGAGTAGTGGTATCGCTCAAGCTGCACAGGCGCGACGCCATTTGCGGCGGTTGAGCAGTACCACGTATCGACCCCCGGCGGCATCATCGCGCGCGGCGCTATGGGAGCAGAGCTGGAGCGCGCAGGTTGGTGGGCAAGCCGACGTCGACGGTCGACGTCAGCCGCCAGCGGTGGAGAGACGCGCGCCTGACGTGTCGAAGCGCAGCCGTGTGGCCATCCCGCGGAGGCCACAACCGTTGAAGGCCTTCTCCACCGAGTGAGCGACCGCCGGTGAGTCGCAAATGGCCAGGACGCTGGGCCCGGCGCCGGAGAGACATGCGCCCGCCGCGCCGTGCGCGTAGGCGGTCGAGATCAGCTCGGCGGTGCCGGGCAGCCGCGGCAGGCGGTAGGGCTGGTGCAGCAGGTCGTCCATGGCCGGGCGCAGCAGCGCGGCATCTCCGGTCGCGATGGCCGTGGCGAGGAGTGCGGCGCGGGCCGCCGCCGCCGTCGCGTCCGCGTGCGGGATGGCGAGCGGCAGCGCGCCGCGCATGTCGGTGGTGCGGCTCTCGAGCTGCGGCAGGAAGACGACCGGGATCCACGACTCCGGGATCCCGAAACGGCGCAGGACCACGCCACCGTCCGTGGCGGCGAGGTCGCACACGGCCAGGGTGATGCCGCCGTACAGCGCGGCGGCGACGTTGTCGGCGTGCCCCTCGAGGCGCGCTGCCAGGTGGAGCAGGTCGTCGGGGCCCGGCGCGCGGCGACCGACGGAGGCACCGAGCAGCAGCCCTGCCACGATCGCCGCGGCGCTGCTGCCCAGGCCACGCGCGGCGGGGATCATGCTCGAGACCTCGATGCGCCAGGCGCCTGAGCCACTCTCCGAGCCGAGCGCCGCGCGCATCCCCTCGCGGAAGGCGCGGATCAGCAGGTTCTCGTCCGGGTCCTCGTCCTCGCGCGGCGCGCCCTCGCCGTGGGCATTCAGCAGGATTCCCGCCTCGTCGCCGGGATACAGCTCGGCGCGCAACTTGAGGCTGAGGGCGGCTGCGAAGCAGTCGAAGCCGCTCCCCAGGTTGGCGCTGCTGGCCGGCACGTCGACCGAGGCGATGAGGCGGGACATAGGCATGCAGCGTACAGGGAAATCGGAACACGCCGGTGCGGTCAGCGCAGGGCGGCCACCTCGTCGTGACGGAAGCAGGCGACCAGGTGGTCGTTGACAAGCCCCGCGGACTGCATGAAGGCGTAGGCGATGGTTGGGCCGATAAAGCTGAACCCGCGCCGCCGCATCTCGGCCGAGAGGGATCGCGACAGATCGGTCTCTGCCGGGATCTCGGCATGCGAGCGCCAGGCGTTGTGCATCGGGCCGCCGTCCACGAACGACCACAGCCAGCCGTCGAACGAGCCCGTCTCTTGCACCAGCGCCAGGAAGGCCCGCGCATTACCGACCGCCGAGCGGATCTTCGCGCGATTGCGAACGATGCGTGGGTCGCCGAGCAGCGACGCGATGCCGTCATCGGTCAGCGAGGCGAGCCAGGTCGGGTCGAAGTCGTGGAACGCGGCGCGATAGCCCTCGCGCCGGCGCAGGATCGAGATCCAGGCCAGGCCCGCCTGGGCGCCCTCCAGCAGCAGCAGCTCGAAGAGCCGCCGATCGTCGTGCAGCGGCACGCCCCACTCGCGGTCGTGGTAGTCGCGATACAGCGAATCGCCGATGCCCGCCCAGTCGCAGCGCGGCCGGGCATCGGCCAGGCCGGCGCTCACCCGCCTAGCATTGCGCCGGGTCGCCGCCCTGGTAGCCGGTGCGGAAGGCGCTCTGACGCTGCGCGGACGATCCGTGCGTCCAGGTGTCGGGGTTGACGCTCCCCTGGGTCTGCTGCTGGATGCGATCGTCGCCCACCGCCCCGGCGGCATCCAGGCTGTCGGCGATGTCCTGGTCGGTCAGCTCGTTGATGAACCCGGTCGAGACCGCGTGGTCAGCCCACACGCCGCCGAAGCAGTCGGCCTGGAGCTCGATCTGGACCGACTGGCCGCCGGCCCCTGCCTGTGCCGAGCCGTCGCCGAGGCGACCGAGCAGGTCCTGGACGTGGTGCCCGTACTCGTGGGCCACCACGTATGCCTCGGCGAAGCGGCCGCCGTGCGCGCCGAATCGTGTCTCGAGCTCATCGAAGAAGCCGAGGTCCAGGTAGACCATCTTGTCCACCGGGCAGTAGAAGGGGCCAACCTCGGTACTGGCGGTGCCGCAGCCGGACTGCGTGGTGCCGCTGAACAGGACGGTCTGTGCCGGCTGATAGGTCTCGCCGCTGGCTGTGAACTCGTCCTGCCAGTAGGCCTGAATGCTGTTGACGTAGCCGACGATGCGGCAGTCCTCCTTCTGGTTGGCATCGGTCCCGGTCTGACAGGCACTCAGGTCGCCGCTCGCGGCTGGCCCGACCGGCTGCTGACCGACGACTCCACCCAGGTCGCCGATGTTGCCACCCAGCAGCAGGTAGGCGGCGACCAGGATGATCGTCCCGATGCCCCCGCCAATGGCGATGCCGCCACCTCGTCCGCGACGGTCCTGAATCTGTCCCGGATCGAGACGAGCATTGGGGTTGAAGCTCATGAGGGCCTTCATTGAGCAAGACCGATGCCCTGCCTTGCCGGTAGGGCGGGCAAGCGCAATCATTGCACCGTTGACGGCAATGCGGCGTTCGCGGCATGCTGCTGCGCACGGCGATGGGGCTCGCCGCAACCGCCGCCCTGGCTGATGGCTCCTACCGATCCCCGAGTTGATCGCGCATGGAGACCTGTTCATGATGCCACTGCTGTTCATCGGCGCCGGCGGCTTCTTCGGGGCGATTGCCCGCTACCTGGTCGACGGGCGGCTCACCGCGTATACCGGTGGCACCCTTCCGTGGGGCACCTTCGCCATCAATCTCTCGGGCTCGTTCCTGATCGGCCTGCTCTTCGTGCTGCTGACGGAACGGGCCGCACTCTCGCCCGACTTGCGCGGGCCGCTGATGATCGGCTTCATCGGCTCCTACACCACCTTCTCGACGCTGGCCCTGGAGAGCTGGCGAATGCTGCAGGATGGCGCGTGGCTCACGGCCTGCATCAATCTCGGTGGTTCCGTGCTGCTGGGCTTGCTTGCGGTCGTCGCCGGCGTGGCGTTGGGGAGGGCGCTCTGATGAAGCTCGAAGGGACAGGACTCCTGGTCCGCATCTACGTCGGTGAGAGCGATCGCTGGGATGGCCAGCCGCTCTACGAAGCGATCGTCCAGCACCTGCGCCGCCGAGGCCTGGCGGGCGCCACCGTGCTGCGCGGCATCGAGGGCTTCGGCGCGAACCAGCACCTGCACTCGACCCGCATCCTGAGCCTTTCCGAGGACCTGCCGATCCTGATCGAGGCGGTCGACACCGAGGAGAAGGTTCGCGCCGTGCTGCCCGAGCTCGACGAGATGCTCCAGGATGGGCTGATGACGCTCGAGAAGGTCGAAGTCATCGCCTATCGAGCGAACCACACGACCTGATTCGGCACGCCTCGCGCTATCCTTCGCCACC
>DASSNI010000042.1:0-12603 GCA_035701385.1 Candidatus Limnocylindria bacterium
GCAGGCGCCCGGGGTTGCGCCCGCCCCATGCCGCGGCGCCCCACGGCGCGCCAAGGGCAAGGCCGAGCTGGAACAGCGCCACCGCGCCGATGAGGAGGACGGCGATGAGCCCCGCGGCCTGCACGGGGTCAGCCTAGGCGAAGAAGTGGTCGGGGCGAGAGGATTTGAACCTCCGACTTCATCGTCCCGAACGATGCGCGCTACCAGGCTGCGCCACGCCCCGACCGAGGGAGGCCCGAGTCTACCAGCCGGGATGGTGAGGGTCCAACCATCGGCCAGCCCATCGGCCTCACCTACACTGCGGACCGCAGATGCCGAGGCTGGACCCGAATGAACGCCTGATCATCGGCCTCACGCTGGCCATCAAGACCGGCGTGCTGCTGCTTGGCGTGATCGCCTGGCAGTTGGTGCACGGCAGCAGCGTCGACTTCCCGGCGCTGCACCTGTGGGACCGATGGGATGCGCCGCACTACACCGATCTCATCGTCTACGGCTACCGCGAGCTCGACCCCGGCAACCTGGCGAACGAGTACGGCTACCGCCAGGTGTACCCCGGCGACCTGGGGCTGTACATCGTCTTCTATCCCCTCTTCCCCTGGCTCGGCGCAGTGGTCAACGAGCTCGTCCGCAACCCGGTGCTCAGCGCCTTCATCGTGGCCGGGGTCGCGTCCCTGCTGGTCGGGCCGCTGTTCTACCGGCTGGTGAGGCATGACGAGCCGGCCGATGTCGCCCTGCGCTCGACCTGGTTCCTGCTGATCTTCCCGACGGCCTACTTCCTGCACATCGGCTACACCGAGGCGCTGTTCCTCGCGCTGGTGATCGGCTCCTTCCTGGCCGCGCGCACGGACCGATGGCTGTTGGCCGGCGCGCTGGGCGGCCTGGCCGCCCTGACCCGGATCAACGGCCTGGTGCTGCTGCTGGCGCTGCCGGTGGAAGCGGCCACGCAGTGGTACATGGCCCCGGCCGCATCGCGCCGCTTCCGCCGGGAGTGGCTGGCGATCGGTCTGGTGGGGGTGGGCTTCGGCGTCTACCTGCTGCTCAACCTGGCCGTCTACGGGACCCCGTTCCAGTTTCTCATCGTGCAGCACGACCACTGGTTCAAGTCGCTGGCCTGGCCATGGGACGCCATCAACAGCGCGCTCGGCTGGTTCAGTTCCTCCCAGCCCGATGACCGCCTGATGTACGGCTTCGTGGAGCTGTTGTTCGTGGGGATCGGGCTGGTGGGCACGCTGGTCGCCGCGTTTCGCTTTCGGCCGTCGTGGTTCGCCTGGATGCTGGGCAACCTGGTGTTGTTCGTGTCGACGTCGTTCCTGCTGTCCACGCCGCGCTACGTGCTGACCCTGTTCCCGCTGTTCGTGGCGCTTGCCCTGCCGACGCGGCGGGTCTGGGCGCTGCTGGCGGTCTCGGCGATCTCGCTGGCGGGCTTCGTGTACTTCGCCTCGCGATTCGCGAACGGCGCCTGGGCGTTCTGACGGGGCCAGATCGGGCGGCTCGTGCGAGGGGCGGGCTGAAATACCTGCACAGCGCCGCGCGAGATGCCCTTTCCGTGGCGAGATGCCCTTTCCGTGAGTTCCTTGCGCGAAATATCAGCGCGGGTTGCGCGACCAGGGCCAAACTCCGGGCACAGAAATGTCCCGAAGGAACCGCGGCGACCGTTGATGTGATCTCCAGTCGGCCAGCTGCCCCTTCGGGACGAGAGCATCTTGACAGGAGTCAACACCCGGGCGCAAGGGGACTTGTCCACGACTTGTGTGGAGAACTGCGGAGTTATCCACAGCCTGTCCCCGACGGGGCCCGCCCCGAACGAGTCGCCAGTCAGCCGGCGCGGCGCTCCCAGTCACGCAGCAACGGCAGGCGGCGTCGCGCGGAGACGCCGCCCGGATGGCCGGCCACCTGCTGGACGGGGCCGGATTCGCCGATGGCCAGGGCCTCGAGGTGCGGCAGCCCATCGACGGCCTCGCGCCCGACGAGCTCGACGCTGCCGGCCAGGTGGCCGTCGGGCCGGATGAGCCAGGCGCGTGATCCTGCCGCGCCGTAGGCCGCGGTCAGCTCGCCGTTGGGGTCGCGCAGGACCGTCACCCCGTGCAGCGGCGTATCGGGCCCAAGGGCAACGACGCGGGTGGGAGCCGGCCAGCTGAGCCCGGCAGCGCGAACGGCCTTCGCCGCCGCGCGCTGCGGCCCGGTGCGCCCGATGAGGAGCGCCACGAAGTCGGCGCCCAGCAGGTCACGGAGACGCGTCACGCCCGCAGCGTCAGGGCCGAGCACCCCACAGCGGGCATCGGGTGCCACCGCCCCGTGGACCGGCAGCCGCTCGTCGTCGTGCGGCCGCGCGACGATCGGCGAGGCGCTGTAGGTGAACGGCTGCGACAGCTTTCCGGAGTTCACGCGGCGACGCAGGAAGCCGGAGCGCACGCTGCCACGCAGCGTCGTGTTGCGCGCCAGCCGGCGCAGCGGGCCGTGGGGGACCATGAAGCGCATGCTGGCGTCGGTGATCGCCAGGTTTTCGACCGCTGCTGCCCGCCGTTCGGCGTCGTAGGAGTCGAGCAGCGTCTCCGGCGCAACGCCGGACAGCACCAGGGCCAGCTTCCAGGCGACGTTCTCGGCGTCGGCTGCGCCGGAGTTCAGGCCGCGGGCGCCGAAGGGCGACATGAGGTGCGCCGCGTCGCCGGCCAGGAGCGCGCGGCCGACACGGAACCGCGGCGCCAGGCGCTGGTGGAATCGGTAGGCGGTGACCCACACCAGCTCGTAGTCCGTATCGGCTCCGACCACCTGGCGAATACGGGCGTCCAGCGCGCCGGAGGCGCGTTCGGCCTCGACATCGGTCTTGGACGCAACCTGCCAGTCGATGCGCCACGTCTCGTCAGGCTGCGGGTGGACGAGGACCTGGCGACCTGGGTTCCACGGCGGGTCGAAGTGGAAGTGGCGCTCGTTGGGGAAGGGCAGCCGCGCCCGGATGTCGCAGATCAGGAAGAGATCCTCGTGGCTGTGTCCCGGAAAATCCATGCCCAGCAGGTGACGGACCGATGAATGGGCGCCATCGGCTCCGACCACGTACGCAGCCCGAAGGCGGCGCTCACCCTCGGGCGTGTCGCAGGTCAGCGTCAGGCCGTCGGCCTCCTGGCGAAGGCCCGTGAGCCGATGGCTCCATCGCACCTCGACGTTCGGCAGCTCGCCCAGCCGCTCGAGCAGCATGTGCTCGACCTCGGTCTGGTTGATGTTCACGAACCCGGGGAAGTGGTCGTTGCCGCTTCCGGGAAGCTGGATGCTGAACAGCTCGCGGCCGCGGAAGAAGGTGCGGCCCACCTGCCACTGCACCCCGCGCGCCGCGACGCGTTCGCCGATGCCCAGGCGCCCCCAGGTCTCCAGCGTCTCGCGCTGCATGCACAGCGCCTTCGATCCCTCGCCGGTCAGCTCCGCGTTCTGCTCCAGCAGGACCACGCCGACGCCCCGCTGCGCCAGCCGGCCGGCCAGCGTCATCCCGACCGGCCCGGCCCCCACCACCGCCACCTGGGCGTCGAGGGCTGGCATCCGCTATCCGGTGAGCTCGTCCCACACGGCGCGGTCGCGCTCCACCGTCCAGATCCGCGGGTGGTCGATGCCGTCCAGCTCATCCCAGGCACGCTGCACGTTGAACGGCATGGTGTGCTCGAAGATGGGAAAGCTGCCGTAGCGCGGCGCGAGGGCGGCGTGGGTCTGGCGGTAGGCGTCCCGTGGCGTGCCGCTGCTCTCCTTCACTGCGCGGGTGCCGTCCAGCACGGCCGAAAGGAAGGCGCGGGTGTCCTGGATGGCCTGCTCGACGGCTGCTCCCCGGACGACGGGGCCGCGGCCGCCGACCATCTGCTCCGCGCCGAGCGCCGCCACGTTGTCCAGCGTGGCGCCCCGCCAGTCGCCGATATGCGCGTCGCCCATGTACGGCGCGGCCTGCGCTTCCACCAGGTCCCCAGCGAAGCAGATGCGCTCCTCGGGCAGCCAGACCACCAGGTCGCCGGAGGTGTGGCCGCGGCCCAGGAAGCGCAGCTCCACCCGGCGGTTGCCCAGGTCGATCTCCATCTGGCCGTGGAACGTATCGGTGGGCCGCGTGAGGCCAGGGATGGTCTCCGCGCCCTGGAAGAGGCGCGGCATGCGCCCCTGCTCGCTGGCCCAGTCCTGCTCGCCGCGCTCCTCGATCAGCTCGGCGGTGGCCACGGTGGTGATGATCCTTCGCGCGCTGAACGCGCCGGCGCCCAGCACGCGCACAGCGTGGTAGTGGGTCAGCACCAGGTCGCCGAAGGGCAGGTCGCTGATGGTCCGGACCACGTCAATCCAGCGCTGCGCCATGAGCGGCGTGGCGCGCGCCTCGATGGCCAGGATGGCATCGGTGCCGATCACGCAGCCGACGTTCGGGTCGCCCTGCGCGGTGTAGGCATAGACGCCCTGGGCCAGCTCCTCGAGGGTGGCCTCCTTCTCGGCCAGGTCCGCGCTGGAGGCGAAGGGCTTGCGGCTCATCGGCTCTGCCTCATCGGCTCCGATAATAGGCGCGTAAGCGTCCGATAAGCCACGCACTGGCCGCCTTGGCGGATGTCAGCTGCCAGGGGGGCGAATCCCGTCACCCCAAAGCAGGCAGCTCGACCACCCGCGCCTCGCGAATCCCGGGCGCGGCTCGCAGCGCCGCGAGCACCTCCTCCGGCACCGGCGAATCGACGCTGACCACCATCATCGCCTCGCCGGCAGCCGAGAGCCGCGACAGCTCGAGCGACGAGATGTTCACGCCGGCCGCCGCGAGGGCGGTGCCGACGGCGCCGACCACCCCGGGCTGGTCCTGGTGGCGGGTGATGAGCATCAGGCCGGCCAGCTCGGCGTCCAGCTCAAAGCCGTCCAGTGATGCGAGGTGCGGACGGCCGTGGGCAGTGGAGCCGGCGAGCCGCAGGGCGTCCGATTCCTCTCCCAGCTCCAGGGTCACCAGGGAGGACCAGGGCTCGGCGGCGTCCGTCCGCGTCTCGCGCACGGTGAGGCCGCGCTCGCGTGCCACCAGGTCAGCGTTCACAGCGTTGACCCGCTGGTCGGTGACGGCCTCCAGGATGCCGGCCAGGGCGGCGGTGCGCACCGGCGAGCAGTCGCAGGCGGCGATCTCGCCGGCATAGGTCAGCGAGAGGCAGTCGAACGCACCCGGCAGCAGCTGGCGGCCCAGCACCGACAGCCGCCGGCCGAGCTCGACGTAGGGGCGCAGCCGCGGCACGACGTCCGGCGCCACCGATGGGGCGTTGACCGCGTACGTCGGCGTCACGCCGGCCAGCGCCTCGAGCAGCTGCTCGGCCATCTCCACGGCCACGCGGTCCTGTGCCTCCGCGGTCGACGCTCCGAGGTGCGGGGTGAGCACCGTGTTCGGGGCGGAGCGCAACGGGTTGTCGGGAGCCATCGGCTCAGCGGAGTAGACGTCCACCGCGGCACCCGCCAGACGGCCGTCGGACAGGGCAGAGGCAAGCGCGGCTTCATCCACGATCCCGCCGCGGGCGACGTTCAGCACCACTGCGCCCGGCTTCATGGCCTCGATCTGTGCGGGGCCGATGAGCCCGCGCGTCTGCGAGGTCAGCGGGGTGTGGACGGTAACGACGTCGGCACGCAGCAGCAGCTCCGGCAGGCCGACCAGGCGCGCGCCGTGCTCGGCGGCCTGCTCCTCGGTCAGGTAGGGGTCGTGGGCGATCACCCGCATCTCGAATCCGGCGGCGCGGCGGGCGACGGCCTTGCCGATCTTGCCCAGGCCGATGATGCCCAGCGTCCGGTGGCGCAGCTCGGCGCCGGTGAAGCGGCCGCGCTCCCATTCGCCGGCACGCAGCGAGGCATCCGCCGATGGCACGCGGCGCAGCAGCGCCAGCATCAGCGCCATGGTGTGCTCCGCGGCCGCAATGGTGTTGCCAGTGGGGGCGTTGACCACCATCACGCCGGCACGGGTCGCGGCCGCCAGGTCGATGCGATCGGTGCCCACCGAGGCCACGCCGATCACCGACAGGCGCGGAGCGGCAGCGGTCAGCAGCTCATCGTCGACCCGCGTCTGGGATCGGACCACCAGAGCGTCCCAGCCCTCTCCCTCGGAGAGCAGCGCCAACAGGTCCGGGCGAGCCAGGCCCGGGCGGAGCTGCGTGTCGTGCGCCGCCTGCAGGATCTCAATGCCGGCGCCGGCCACCGGTTCTGCCACCAGGATGCGGGCCACGGCCCGAGTCTAGCCGGACGGCAGGCTACCCTTGGACCATGCACAGAGCCCTGGCCCTGATCCTGACCGCGGCGCTGACCGCTGCTTCGCTCGTTCTGCCCGCGGAGGTTGCAGCCGTCGGCATCGTCACGCTGGCCGGCGCCGGCGACATCGCCAGCTGCCATACCTGGCGCGACCAGAAGACCGGCAACCTCCTGGACGACATCCCGGGGACGGTGTTCACCCTGGGTGACAACGCCTACCCCAACGGCACGACGGAGAACTACAAGCAGTGCTACGCCCCGGCCTGGGGACGGCACAAGAGCAGCACCTATCCGGTGCCGGGAAACCACGACTACCACGTCCCCGGAGCGGCCGACTACTTCAGCTACTTCGGATCGCGCGCCGGCACGCCCGGCAAGGGCTGGTACGCGTACACCCGTGGTGCGTGGCGGATCTACGCGCTCAACTCGAACTGCGAGGAGATCGGCGGCTGTTGGAGCGGCTCGCCGCAGCAGACGTGGCTCGCCAGGGACCTGCGCAACCATCCCCATGAGTGCGTGATGGCCTACTGGCACCATCCCCGCTTCAGCTCGGGCCGCCACGGCAACCAGCGCGAGGTGCGCGGCCTGTTCAAGACGCTCTACCAGGCCGGCGCCGAGCTGGTGGTGAACGGCCATGACCACAACTACGAGCGCTTCGCCCCGCAGGACCACGAGGCGAACGCGGATCCCAACGGCATCCGCGAGTTCGTCGTGGGAACGGGTGGCGCCAACACGCGTCCGTTCGAGGTGATCCAGCCCAACAGCGAGGTCCGCGACGCGACATCGTTCGGCGTGCTGAAGCTGGTCCTGGGCGACGGCTTCTACCGGTGGCGCTTCATCGCGGGCGGAGCATCGACCTTCACCGACTCGGGCGAGGGCACCTGCCACTGAGCCCGCGCAACGTTCGGAGCACCCGCCGCGTTCAAAGAGGCACGGAGCGTGCGAGCGTGGCGAGCATCGGACAAGGGCTGACGGGGCCGTGTAGAGTCTTGCGCGGCATGTCATTTGCAGACGAGGTGGCCGGATCATGATCCGACGCCACCTGATGGCCCTGCGCATCGGCCTGATGGCCGTCGATGCGCTGGTGGCCGTGGCCGTGTTCATGGTCGTTGCCGACCTTCGCTATGCCGACGGAACCTCCGCGGCGCTGTGGCGCGCCCTGGACGTCGAGCCGCCCGTGGCCGCGGTCCTCTTCGCCATCACCTGGGTCACGGTGCTGTGGGCATCCGGGCTGTATCGGCTCGCGCCGCGCTGGAACGCGCGCAGCGAAGTGACCGACATCGCGCGCGCGACCCTCGTGGTCATCGCGCTCGTCCTGTCCGCGCTGTTCCTCACGAAGCAGACCCAGGTCAGCCGCCTGTTCCTGCTCTTCCTGTTCATTGCCGAGCCGACGGTCACGCTGGCCGGCCGGCTGGCAGTGCGGGCAACATTCGACGCGCTGCGCCGGCGTGGCCACAACTCGCGGTTCATGGTCATCGCCGGGACAGGCCAGCTGGCGCAGGACTTCGCCGATGAGCTGGAGCAGCACCCCGGCCTGGGCATCCGCGTGGTCGGGCACCTGTCCGCGCCGGGCGAGAGCGAGCCGGTCGTCACGCGACCCATCCTGGGCCCGATCGACGCCATCGATGAGATCCTGCATACCCAGGTCGTGGACGAGCTGGGTGTCTGCCTGCCGCAGAGCGCCTACCGATACCTCGAGCCGCTCACCGGCATCGCGGCCGGCGAGGGCAAGACGGTGCGGGTGGCGGTCGATCCCAGCGAGGACCTGCCCGGCGCCATGGAAGAGACCTTCGATCGCTTCCTGGTGCGCTCCATCGTCAACGATGGCCACCGCGAGGTGGGGCTCGTCTTCAAGCGGCTGATCGACATCTTCGGTGCGACGCTGGGCCTGGTGATCCTCAGCCCGCTGTTCGTGGCCACGGCCGCCGCCATGAAGCTCTTCGACGGCGGGCCTGTCTTCTACAGCCAGACCCGCATCGGCCTGCATGGCCGGCCGTTCCGCATGTACAAGTTCCGCTCGATGGTGCCCGATGCGGATCAGCGGCTGGACGAAGTGGAGCACCTCAACGAGCGAAGCGCCATTGCCTTCAAGGCGACCAACGATCCGCGCATCACGCGCGTCGGCTCATGGCTGCGCCGGACCAGCATCGACGAGCTGCCGCAGCTGTGGAACGTGCTCACCGGCTCGATGAGCCTGGTCGGACCGCGTCCCCCACTGCCCGACGAGGTGGAGCAGTACGACGTCTGGCATCGCCGCCGTCTGTCGATGAAGCCCGGCATCACCGGCCTGTGGCAGGTCGAGGCCCGCCACGAGCCTGACTTCGACACGTGGGTCGAGCACGACCTGGTCTACATCGACGACTGGTCGATCTGGCTCGACCTCAAGATCCTGGCCCGCACCCTGCCGGCGCTGATGGCTCACGGCGGTCGCTGACCGCCCCTTTCGACGCGGCTCCTAGAACGGGAAGACGATCGGCACCAGGGTCAGGCTCAGCACGATGGTCACGATATTGAGCGGGATGCCCACCCGCGCGTAGTCGGTGAAGCGGTATCCGCCCAGCCCGTAGACCATGAGGTTGGTCTGGTAACCGATGGGCGTCAGGAACGACAGGCTGGCAGCCAGCATGATCACGATCACGAACGGCCGCGGGTCGGCGCCGATGGCGGCCGCGGTGGCGAGACCAACCGGGAACATCAGCGCAGCCGCGGCGTTGTTCGACAGCAGCTCGGTCAGGATCATGGTTCCGATCAGGACGGCGGCCAAAGCGCCCACGGGGCCCAGCGGCGACATGATGTCCACCAGGCCGCCGGCGATCGCCTGAGCCAGGCCGCTGGACGACACCGCCGAGCCGAGGCCGAAGGCGGCCGCGATGAGGATGATGATCTGCAGGTCGACCGCGTCTCGCGCCTGCCGAACGGTGATCACCCCGGTGGCCACCACGATCAGTGCGGCCACGATGGAGGCCTGGAGGATCGGCACCAGCCCCGAGCCGGTGGCCACGATGAATCCCAGGAACACGCCCCCCACCAGCCATGCCCGTCGCGGCTGGCGCGGCGAGATGCCGGATAGCGACGCGATCACCAGGAAATCCGGCCGATCCCGCCACCGCGAGCGGAAGCCGGGGTTCGACAGGATCAGCAGCGTGTCGCCGACCCGCAGCGGAACGTCGCCGAGCTTGGCCTCCACGCGGTGGCCGGCGCGGTGGATGGCAATCACCGCCGCGTCGTAGCGCGCCCGGAAATCGACCTGCTTCAACGTCTGGCCGATGAGATCGCCGCCGGCCCCCACCACCACCTCGTAGAAGCGGTGGACGTTGCCCGCCAGGCTGCCGATCTGGCGCGCCTCGGCGGAGGCCAGGCCACGCACCCGCTGCAGGTCCACGATGTTGTCCACGCGGCCGACGAAGGTCAGCAGGTCGCCCGCCTGCAGCACCTCGTCCGGCCCGACCGGGGCGATCGAGCGGCCGTCGCGCTGGATCTCGACCAGGAACACGCCCTGCAGCTGGCGCAGCCCCGCCTCCGAGACCGTGGACCCATCGGCTCCGCCCCCCTCCTCCACGCGCATGGATACCGTGAAGTCGCGGGCCGTCTCGGACAGCGCTCCGCCGGCGGGCGTGCGGTCCGGCAGCAGGCGTGGGACGACCAGCACCAGCACCGCCACGCCGACCACGGCGATCGGCAGGCCCACCGCGGTTGGCTCGAACAGGCCGAGTGGCTTCATGCCCGCCTCGGTGAGCAGGCCGGACACGGTCAGGTTGGTGGACGTGCCGATTGCGGTGATCACCCCGCCCAGGATGGCGGTGTAGCTCACCGGCATCAGGAAGCGCGAAGCGGGCAGCTGGCGGCGGGCGGAGATGTCGATCACCGCCGGGATGGTCATCGCCACCAGCGTGGTGTTGTTGATGAACGCCGAGATGCCGGCCAGCGGGAAGAGCAGCCGCCCCAGGATGCCGCGCGCCGACTCGGCGCCATGGAACAGGCGCGCGACGATGGGCTGCATGATGCCCGCCACGTCCACCGCGCGCGCCAGCACCAGCAGGCTGGCGACGATGATGGGCGCCTCGTTGGAGAAGCCGGCGAAGGCCTGCTCGGGGGAGATGATGCCGATCAGCATCAGCACCAGGGTCGTGCCCAGGACCGTGGGCGCCGGCGGCGCGAGCTCGGTGTAGAGCACCACGCACATGGCCGCCAGCAGGGCCAGCGTCACCCAGGCGACAGGCTCCATCGTCCGTCAGGCCCTCCGCTGCCCCTGGGTGAACCGCCAGCCGATCAGCTGGCGGGAGAGCTGTACCCGAGCTCCTCGAGCTTGGCGAGCACTTTTGCCGCCGATTCCTCCGGGGTCTCGCTGCCGTCGGTCTTGCATACGACCTCGGGGTTGAGCGGCTCCTCGTACGGATCGTCGACGCCGGTGAAGCCCTTGATCTCGCCGGCCATGGCCTTCTTGTAGAGGCCCTTCACGTCGCGATCGGCCAGCACGTCCAGCGGCGCCTCGACGTAGACCTCCACGAAGCGGCCGATGTTGGCGCGCAGCTGGTCGCGGATGTCGCGGTACGGGCTGATGGCGGCGCCGATGGCCACCACGTCGTTGCGCGACAGGACCTCGCACACCCAGCCGATGCGCAGGATGTTGGTGTCGCGGTCCTCCTTGCTGAAGCCCAGGCCCTTGGAGAGGTGGGTGCGCACCACGTCGCCGTCCAGCACCTCGACCTTGTGGCCCCGGTTGCGCAGCTCCTCCTCGAGGATGTGCGCGATGGTGCTCTTGCCCGAGCCGGATAGGCCGGTGAACCAGATGGTGAAGCCGGTCGTCTCGCGCTCCTGGCGCGTGCCGGCGCCGCCGCCCAGGTGGATCGTCTGCCCGTGGCGGTCGGTGGTGGTCGTCAGGTCGGTCATGTGTCCTTCGTCGTGCGGGTGGCTCAGCGCGTGGCCGCCGGCTGGCGGTACGCGTCGATCAGGATCTGGGCGACCTCGGGCCGGCTGAACTCGGGCGGCGGCATCTCGCCACCGGACAGCAGCTCGCGGACCTTGGTGCCGGACAGGATCAGGTGCTGGTCGTCGCCGTGCGGGCAGGTCTTGTAGGAGGCCATACCCTCGCAGGCGTGGCACCAGAAGGTGTGCTCGAAGAAGAGCGGGGTGATGCCCAGCTCATCGGCTTCGAACTCGTCGAAGATCTTCTGGGCGTCGTAGGTGCCGTAGTACTGCCCCACGCCGGCGTGGTCGCGGCCGACGATGAAATGGGTGCAGCCGTAGTTCTTGCGGGCGATGGCGTGGAAGATCGCCTCCCGCGGGCCGCCGTAGCGCATGGCCGCGGGGTAGACGCTGAGCAGCGTCCGATCCGCCGGGTAGTAGTCGGCGAGCAGGGTCTGGTAGGCGCGCATCCGCACCTCGGCCGGGATGTCGTCCGACTTCGTGTCGCCCACGAGGGGATGGATCATCAGCCCATCGGTGACCTCCAGCGCGACCTTGGTCAGGTACTCGTGGGCCCGATGGATGGGATTGCGCGTCTGGAAGCCGACCACGCGGCGCCAGCCCTTCTCGGCGAAGATCGCGCGGGTCTCGGCCGGCGTGCGACGGAACTCGGCGAACGGCGGGTTGGCTGGCCCGTCGAGGACCACCACGTCGCCCGCCAGATAGACATCACCGAACGAGTAGATGCGTGCCACGCCGGGGTGCGCATCCTCGGTGGTGCGGAAGACCTGCTGCGCCTCGTGCTGCGCGTCGCGCGTGTACTTCTCGGAGAGCTGCAGGATGGCCAGCACACGGCCGTCCTCGTCCTTCAGCGCGATCTCGGAGCCGATCTGCAGGCCCTCAGCCTGGTCGCGGGTGGTCGCCAGCGTCACCGGGATCGACCACGGCAGGCCGTTGACCAGGCGCATGGTGTCGACCACGCTGCGGTAGTCGGCCTCGCCCATGAAGCCCGTCAGCGGGCTGAAGGCGCCGTTGCCGATCAGCTCCAGATCCGAGGCGGCGACGCTGTTGATGGTGAGGGACGGCAGGCCGGCGGCCCGCTCCACGGCAGCCGCGCGCTCGTCGCCGGTCAGGGCGCGGTTGATCAACGTGCCGCCGTGCGGCGTGGACGTGGTGGTCGGGCTGGTGCTCAAGCAGGTCCTCCAATCGGTCGGATCCGGTCAGCGGCGCCGCGACGGTGGACCGTCAGCGCCGCACGCGAATATCACTCAGGTTCGCCAGGGGAGCCGCAATGGTATCGCGAACCGGCCGATCACGGAATGGCGGTCGGTGGAGCGGCCTGGAAGAGGTACAGCGTGAAGTCGGGAAGCGTCTGTTCGCTGATCTGCACACGGCCGCTGCGCAGGGCGTCCAGCCACAGCTCGCGGCCACCGGGCTGCAGCCGCTTGACGTCCACCACCACCAGCCAGATGCGCGGGCGCTCGTCCA
>DASSNI010000043.1:0-7039 GCA_035701385.1 Candidatus Limnocylindria bacterium
TCGGCTTCGACCCGGACGCCGTTCCGCGCGGGCACCTTGGGCTGGTGGGCATGCAGCAGCGAGCCGAGCGGATGGGCGCCGAGCTGGAGATCAATGCCCGTCCCAGCCGAGGGACGCGGGTGCTGGTCACCCTCAACCTGCGTGGCGCGAGGCGCGCGCTGGCCGCCCCACCGGTGCCTGCCACGGCGGAATGACGTAGGCAGCCATCCGTCGCACTGACGACGACCCGGGCGCGGTACGCGCATACGATCGGAGCATGACAACAACGGACCTGGGGAAGGCCCCGGGTGGCAACCCTCGCGTCGCCGTCGTGGACGCGGATCGACGAGTTCAGCAATCCATCGCCGAAGTCCTGCGCGTGGCCGGTGTCGAGGTGATCGGCACGGCCGGTGACGTGCGGGCAGCCCTCGAGCTGGTCGAGGAGAAGCATCCGACCGTGATGCTGGTCGACCCACGCCTGCCCGATATCGATGCGGGGCGCGCCCTGCTGTCCGGCATCTCCCTCGGCTGGCCGTCGGTGCGCCTGGTCCTCATGGGATGGACCGATGAGCGCGACGGAGTCCCGGCAGAGGCGGCCTTCGTGTCGAAGACGGCCCTGCCCGAGGAGTTCGTGGCCGCCACCCTGAAGGCCTGCAACTGCTGATGGGAGCGCGCCGCCACCGAGCGGCGCGTCGCGCTGTACCGGCCATGCGATGATCCGTCCATGGCGATGCGCCCGTCAGGGGGGCGGCTGAGCGTCTTCCTCGCCGCATTCGGCAACCCGGCCATTCGACGCGTGCTGCTCGCGTTCGCCGGGTTCTCACTGGCCGAGTGGATGACGTGGATCGCCATCCTGGTGTACGCCTTCGGCCGTGGCGGCGCCACGGAGACCGGCATCGCCGCCCTGGTGCAGCTGGCTCCGGCGGCCGTGATCGCGCCGCTGGCCGCCACCTTCGGTGATCACCGCCGCCGCGACCGCGCCCTGCTGGTCGCGTACCTGCTGCAGGCCGCCGCCATGGCGCTCGGGGCGACGGCCCTGGCCGCCGACGCGCCGAGCTGGCTGGTGTACCTGGCCGCGGCGGCCGCCAACACCAGCATCACCCTGACGCGCCCCATCCAGGGCGCCATCCTGCCGTCGCTGGCCCGCGCCCCGTCCGAGCTGACGGCGGCGAACGTCGCCTCGGCCACCATCGAGACCGGCGCGGTGCTGGTAGGCCCGCTGCTGGCCGGCATCGCGTTGGCGGTCAGCGGCCCGGCGGCGGTCTTCGCTGGCTCGGCGCTGCTGCTGCTCGGCGGTGCGGCGCTGGTCCGCGGCGCGGCCGCGACGAGCCGGCACGACCCGATCACCGAGCGCGCGGGTGGGCTACGCGCCGCCGCGGCCGACATGTTCGCCGGCTTCCGGATGACGTTCCGCGAGCGCCGGCCGCGGGTGGTGCTGGGCATCATCGCCGCCGCCGACGTGCTGTGGGGCGCCCTGGACGTGCTGCTGGTGGTGCTGGCGCTCGACACGCTGAGCATCGGCGAGTCCGGGGTGGGGCTGCTGAACGCGGCGGTGGGCGCCGGCGGCCTCATCGGGGCAGCGGCCAGCCTGACGCTCATCGGGCGGCGCGGTCTGGCGCTGCCGGTCGCGGCGGGGATCGTGGGCTGGGGGCTGCCGCTGGCGCTGATCGGCCTGACTGCCGGCGTGCCGCTGGCCATCCTGCTGCTGGCCGTGGCCGGCATGGGCTGGATGCTGCTCGACACCGCCAGCCGCACGCTGCTGCAGCGGGTCGCCCCGGACCGCATGCTGGCGCGCACCTTCGGCCTGCTGGAGGGCGTTCACATGGCGTCGCTGGCCATCGGCTCCCTGCTGGCCACCGCGCTGGTGGCCCTCGCCGGCCAGGGCGGCGCGTTCCTGGTGGCCGGCGCGGGGATGCTCCTCGCCGGGCTGGTGGCCTGGCCGGCGCTGCACCGCCTGGACACGGTGGGCGCCGCCCGGGCGCAGGACGTGGACCTGCTGCGCGGCATCCCGATGTTCGCGCCCCTGGGACCGGCCGCCATCGACCGGCTGGCCTGCGCGCTCGTCCCTGTGCATGCCCACGCCCGCGGGGTGGTCGTGCAGCAGGGCGACCGGGGCGACCACTTCTACATCCTGACCTCGGGAAAGGTCGCCATCTCGATCGACGGACGGGTGGTGCGCCATCAGGGAGCGGGCGAGTCCTTCGGCGAGATCGCGCTGCTGCGCCGCGTGCCGCGCACCGCGACGGTGGAGGCGGTGGAGCCGACCGAGATGGTCGTCCTGGATCGCCGCGTGTTCCTGGAGGCAGTCACCGGGGTGCCGGCCAGCGCGGCGGCTGCCGACGCGGTCATTGCAGAGCGGATGTCGGCAGCCCCCTCCCCGGCGACGATCCGTGCCGACGAGGAGGCCAATGCGAGCGCGTGACCTGGGCATCACGCTGGGAGAGCTGCCGCCCGGGCGGCTGAATGCCATCACCGACGTGGAGGGCGTGCGCGTCGGGCACAGCACCCTGATTCGCGGCGAGGCGGTGCGCACCGGCGTGACGGTCATCCTGCCCCACGACGGCGACCCGGCCGCCTCACCGGTCTTCGCCGGCGCGCACACCCTGAACGGCAACGGCGAGATGACCGGCCTGGAATGGATCCGCGAGGGCGGCACGCTGATCAGCCCCATCGGCCTGACCAACACCCACTCGGTGGGGATCGTGCATCACGCGCTGGTCGGTGCCCGCGTCGGGCAGGCGCCGGACGAAGGTCACCCCCGCTGGTCCCTGCCAGTGGTGGCCGAGACCTGGGACGGCTACCTGAACGACATCGACGGTCGCAACGTCACCGAGGACGACGCCCTGGCTGCGCTGGCGGCGGCGGTGGGCGGCCCGGTGAAGGAAGGGAACGTCGGGGGCGGGACGGGCATGAAGGCCTTCGGCTTCAAGGCCGGCATCGGCACCGCCTCCCGGGTGGTGGCCGAGGAGCACGGCGGCTTCACCGTGGGCGCGCTGGTGCAGGCCAACTTCGGCCGGCGTGAGCGGCTGATGATCGACGGCGTCCCGGTCGGCCGCGAGATTCCACCGTCGGAGATCCCCGGGCCGGACCGACGGGCGCAGGGTGGCAGCTCGATCATCGTGGTGCTGGCCACCGACGCGCCGTTGCTGCCGCACCAGTGCCGGCGCCTGGCGCAGCGCGCGACGATGGGCGTGGCACGCACCGGTGGGGGTGGCGAGCACGACAGCGGCGACATCTTCCTGGCGTTCGCCACCGGCAACCGCAACCTGCGCGCCGAGGACCACGCCGATGCGCTGACGCGCGACCTGGTGATGCTCGACGATGACCACATCACGGCGCTGTTCTGGGCCGGCATCGAGGCCACCGAGGAGGCCATCGTCAACTCCCTGCTGGCAGCGGAGACCATGACCGGCAACGGCGTGACCTTCCACGCTCTGCCCGCCGACCGCCTGCTGGAGATCCTGCGCCGATACGGCCGCCTGCCGGCCGACGACGCCTAGGCAGACCTCGGGATCACAGGCCCATCGCGCTCCGGATGGAGCCGATGTCGGCGGGCACCGGATTCAGCGTTCCCTCCTCCGGCGCGACGGCATCCGGGTCCTTGAGCCCGTGCCCGGTCAGGATGCAGACCACGCCCTCCGAGGCGTGCAGGCGTCCCTCGGACGCCAGTCGTGCCACGCCCGCCACGCCCGCCGCCGAGGCCGGCTCGCAGAACACGCCCTCGGTGCCGATGATCCGGCGCTGCATCTCGATGATCTCGGCGTCGCTGACCGCCTCGATGACGCCGCCGGAGGCGTCGCGCGCGTCCTCGGCTCCCCGCCACGAGGCCGGGTTGCCGATGCGGATGGCAGTGGCGACCGTCTCGGGCTGCTCCACCGGAGCACCGCGCACGATGGGCGCGGCGCCATCGGCCTGGAAGCCAAGCATGCGTGGACGCCGCCCACCCGGGGTGATGCCGGCCTCCGCATAGCGCACGAAGCCCGACCAGGCGGCGGTGATGTTGCCGGCGTTGCCCACCGGCAGGGCCACGGCGTCCGGTGACTCGCCCAGCGCGTCCACGATCTCCCAGGCGACCGTCTGCTGACCGGCGATGCGATCCGGGTTGATGGAGTTCACGACGGCCGCCACGCCGTCGTCACCCAACTGGCGAACCGCCGTAAGCGCCTCGTCGAAGTTGCCGTCGATGGTCACGAGGTGCGCGCCGGCGGCCAGCGCCTGGGCCAGCTTGCCGCGCGCCACCTTGCCGGCGGGCAGCACCACGTGGCAGGGCAGGCCGGCAGCTGCCGCATACGCTGCCGCCGAGGCGCTGGTGTTGCCGGTCGAGGCGCAGACGACCGCCTTCGCCCCGTTGCGCAGCGCGCGGTTCACGGCGAGCACCATGCCGCGATCCTTGAAGCTGCCGGTCGGGTTGGTGCCCTCGAACTTCAGGAAGAGGCGATCCAGCCCCAGCTCCTCGCCCAGCCGGCGCGCGTGGAGCAGCGGCGTGCCGCCCTCGCCCAGGGTCAGCGGGAACTGCTCGTCGCCATGGGCCAGCAGGTCGCGGTAGCGGGTCAACAAGGAGGCCGCAGCGGGCATGACGGCGAGTATAGGAACGCTTGACCCGAGTGCGCGAATACGGCCATCGCCGCGGCAACGACCACCCTAGGATCGCGCCCGGAACGCAGTGGCGTGCAACCGAGACGCTGCCCATCGGGGGAGCGAACGCGCTGGCTGCGGAAGGGAAGCGCGTGAGCACCATCCCGTACCTGGCGGCCCTTGGCCTGGCACTGCTGGGTGTCGTGCTGCTCGCCGTCGGCGCCCGAGGACCGTGGCAGGCCGCGATCGGCGGGGGCGTGGCGATCGGGCTGGCGGCCGCGACCGTGCTGGTCACGCGTGACCTGCGACCCCTTGGGCCGCAGACCCCGGCGGCGATCGTGCTGCTTGGTCTGCTGGTCGGGCTGGCGGCGGCGTACGCGGGCCGGTGGCGCCGGCGCGAGGGCAACGGGCAGCGGAGCGGCGGGGCGGGTGGCTGAGACCTAGCTGGTGAGCGCGTCGTGCACGATGCGCGCCTGCTCCGCGGCGTGCGCCGCCGGGTAGCCCTCCGCCGGACGCGAGCGCTCGGGGCGGCTGATGTCGCCGAGCGGGATGCGGAATGGCACCAGGTGCCGGATCTTGGGCAGCACGAACTTGCGCGCACCCATGTTGCGCGGCTCCTCCTGGACCCACGACACGCGCTCGACGTGGGGGTAGCGGACCAGCACGCGCTCCAGGTCCTCGGTGGGGAAGGGGTACAGCCGCTCCGCGCGCACGATGGCCAGCTCCGGGTGAGCCGCCCGCTCCTCGGAGGTGACCATGTCGTAGTACACCTTGCCGCTGCAGACGACGACGCGCCGCACGCCGGCGGCAGCCTCATCGGCCACCGACGGGTCGTCCAGCACCGATTGGAAGGCTCCACTCGCCAGGTCCGCCACCGGTGAGGATGCCTCCGGCAGCCGCAGGAGCGACTTGGGCGTCATGACCACCAGCGGCCGCGCGTCGGCGTGCCGCGCCTGGCGGCGCAGCAGGTGGAAGTACTGTGCCGGGGTTGTCGGGTAGCAGACCCGGATGTTGCCCTCCGCGCCCAGCGCCAGGAAGCGCTCCAGCCTGGCGGACGAGTGCTCTGGCCCCGATCCCTCGTAGCCGTGGGGCAGCAGCAGCGTCAGCCTCGAGGTCTGCCGCCACTTCGCCAGCCCGGCGATGATGAACTGGTCGATGATGATCTCGCCGCCGTTCACGAAGTCGCCGTACTGCGCCTCCCACAGCACCAACGCCTCGGGCGCGGCGACGGCGTAGCCGTACTCGAAGCCAATGGTCGCGTACTCGGACAGCGGGCTGTTGTGCAGCTCGAAGCCGGCGCGCGCGCCGTCGACGTGGTGGATCGGCGTGTAGGGCTCGCCTGATTCGGTGTCCCACAGCGTCTGGTGGCGCTGGCTGAAGGTGCCGCGCACGGTGTCCTGCCCGGTCAGGCGGATAGGGCTGCCCTCCACGATGAGGGAGGCAAAGGCCAGCGACTCGGCGTGCGCCCATTCCACGCGCCCCGCATCGTCGGCGATGGCCGCCCGCCGCCGCTCCAGCTGCTTGGCCAGCTTGGGGTTGATGTGGAAGTCAACCGGCCAGGCGTGCAGCTGCGCATCGAGCTGGCGGAGCGTGTCCAGCGGCACGGCGGTATCCGGCTCGCCGGCCTCCTCGCCGCCGATCGCCTCCGCCCCGCGGTCCAGCTGCGGCTCGGCACGCTGCTGCCGCACGCTCGCCTGCCGCGCGGCCAGGTCGCGGGCGGGCGCGGCCGCGATCGCATCGGCCTCCTCCTTTGAGAGGACGCCGGCGCCGACCAGGATGGCGGAATACAGCTCGCGCACCGAGGGGTGCTGGGCGATGGCCGCGGCCATGCGCGGCTGGGTGTACGCCGGGTCGTCGCCCTCGTTGTGTCCGTAGCGCCGGTAGCCGACCAGGTCGATGACCACGTCGGCGCCGAAGCGCTCGCGGTACATCATCGCCAGCCGCGCGGCGGCCAGTGCCGCCTCGGCATCGTCCGCGTTGACGTGGATGATCGGCACGTCGAAGCCCTTGGCCAGGTCGCTCGAGTCGTCGGTGGAGCGGCCCTCGTCGGGGCCGGTGGTGAAGCCGACCTGGTTGTTGGCGATGATGTGGATCGTGCCACCGGTCGTGTAGCCCGCCAGGCGGGCCATGTTGAAGGTCTCGGCCACCACGCCCTGGGCGGCAAAGGCGGCGTCGCCGTGGATCAGGATCGGCAGCGTGCGATGGTGGTCCACCTCGACCACCGGGGTAGACCGGTCCGTCTGCTCGGCCCGGGCGCGACCCTCGACCACCGGGTTCACGGCCTCCAGGTGGCTGGGATTCGGCGAGAGGGTGACGTGCACCGACGACCCGTCCGGCGCCGACCAGCTGCCCTCCGCCCCGAGGTGGTACTTCACGTCGTCGGAGCCGCCCTTCGGCGCGTGGGCATCGGTGCCGGCACGACCCGCCTCGAACTCGGCCAGGATGGCCTCGTACGAGACGCCGACCACGTGCGCCAGCACGTTCA
>DASSNI010000044.1:0-5343 GCA_035701385.1 Candidatus Limnocylindria bacterium
CCAGCTGCTCACCGATCGGATGGCGACCGTGGCTCCCAACCTCGACTGGTTCGCGATCAGCGCGGTCTGGTACCTGTCGGTCGGAGCGATCGTGCTGGGGCACGTTGTGGCGGTCGTGCTGGCGCACCGGGTCGCGCTGCGCGACGTGCCATCGCGCCCCGTGCTGGCGGGCCTGCCGCTGGTGGTGGTGATGGTCGGCTACACGGTGCTGTCCCTGTGGATCATCGCCTCGCCCATCACCCTTGAGCCGGGCGTGACGCCCGCCGGCCTCCTGGTCCGGTGACCCCCGACCCATGAGCGACGTGAGTCTGGCGCTGGCGTTCGCCGCCGGCGTGCTGAGCTTCGCCTCGCCCTGCGTGCTGGCGCTGGTCCCGGTCTACCTCGCCTTTCTCGGCGAGAGCGCAGCCACGGTCCAATCGTCCGGCAGCATGGCCACCGCGACATGGCGCGGGCCGGTGCTCACCCAGGCACTTCTCTTCGTTGCAGGCTTCAGCATCCTGTTCATCCTGCTCGGCATCTCCGTCGGGCTGCTGGGCGGGCCCCTGTTCGGTCAGGACCGGCCGCTGGTGCGCCAGGTGGCGGGCCTCCTGGTCATCGGCCTGGGCCTGGTCAGCACCGGCATCTTCGGCCCGATCCTGGATCGGCTCAGCGTGCGCCCAGCGACGGATCTGCTGCCCACCGCGCGCTCGGCGCGCAGCCTGATGCTGGGCGTGCTGGTGGGCATCGGCTGGACCCCGTGCATCGGCGCCGTGCTGGGTGCGATCCTGACCATGGGCCTCTCCTCGCAGGACGTGGGCGTGGCAGCCCTGCTGCTGGTGGCCTACTCGGCCGGGCTGGCGGTGCCGTTCCTGGCCGCCGCCGTGGCGCTGCCGGCCATCAGACCGCTGCTCGACGGGCTGCGGCGGCACCATCGGGCAGTCCAGCTGGCGTCCGGAGGCTTCATCATGGCGATGGGGGTGCTGATCTACTTCAACGTGTTCGCCCGCATGGCGAGCCTCTTCACCATCCTCTAGGAGGTCACTGAGCCGATGCCTCCCGTCGCGTGGCTGGCCCTGGCGATCGGCTCCGAGGTCGCCGGCACGCTGGCGCTGCGCCTGTCCGATGGCTTCCGCAACTTCGGCTGGGTGGCACTCATCGTGGCCGGCTACGGCGTCAGCTTCTACGCGATGTCGATCGCGCTGCGCAGCATCCCGCTCGGTGTGGTCTACGCCATCTGGTCGGGCGTCGGCACCGCGGTCATCGTCGTGCTGGGCTGGATCCTCTTTCGGGAGACGCTGGACGCCGTCAAGTTGGCCGGGATCGGCCTGATCGTGATCGGCGTGGCGATGCTCAACGGGTCAGGCGGCAGCCACTAGCCCTCGGGGGTTGCCGGCGTGACATCGGCATCCGCCTCGCCTTCGAACCCGTAGCGGAACAGCACCGCCCCCACGATGGCGCCGATCAGCGGGCCGATCCACCACACGTACCAGTTGTCCCAGTGGCCGATTGCCAGCGCCGGTCCGAACCAGCGCGCCGGGTTCATGGCCGCGCCGGTCAGCGGGCCGCCCATCAGGATGTCGGCTGCCACCGCCAGGCCGATCGCCAGTCCGCCGATCTTCGGCGCCCGCGCGTCGATGGCGGTGCCGAACACGGTCAGCACCAGCAGCAGGGTCAGCACCACCTCGATGGCGATGCCGGCCATCACGTCGATGCCCTCGCCCAGGGTGGGCGTGCCCAGCAGCGAGTCGCCCGCCGCGGGATCCGGCATGACGACCGCCAGCGCATAGCCGGCGGCAGCGGCTCCCACCAGCTGGGCGACGATGTACGCCACCGCGTGGCTCCACTCGATCCTGCCTGCCAGCCGTACGGCCACCGTGACGGCGGGGTTGAAATGACCGCCGGAGACCGCGCCGAAGGCCGATACCAGGACCGCCAGGGCGAGGCCGTGGGCCAGTGCAATCCCTACCAGCCCGGGGCCGTTCGCCCCGGCATGGGCGGCAAGCACCACCGAGCCGGCGCCGACGAAGAAGAAGAGGAAGGTGCCGACCGCCTCGGCGAGGAGGGCCGCGTTCAGCCGATTCAACATGCCGCCGATTCTAGGTCGTCGCGAACCGCTACTGCGGACTGATCAGCTCCGTTCCCAGCCCGCCCGGGTCGGACATCCATGGCATCCAAGGTCCCAGCACGATTAGCAGGGCCACGATGATGGCTGCCATACCGAGCCAGATGAACGCGCGTCTCACGCCGGCATCCTACGCTCGGAACGTCCGGAGCCCGGCTTGCCGGCGACATCTGAAGTGTGATCGTGGCGCCCCCGGAGGGAATCGAACCCCCGACGCAGGCCTTAGGACGGCCTCGCTCTGTCCGCTGAGCTACGGGGGCGGCGCCACCAAGATCGTACCCGGCGCCCATATCATCGGTCCATGAGCCGCCGGCTGGTCCTCTACGAGCGCCAGGACTGCCACCTTTGCGAGGAGGCGCGCGTCCTGCTGGACGAGATGGTTGGTCCTGACCGCTACGAGCGCATCGACGTCGACACCAGCGACGACCTCGTCGTGCGCTATGGCTTCCGGGTGCCCGTGGTCGCACTCGACGGCGTCGACCGCCTGGAGGCGCCGATCACCGGGCCGGACGTCCGCGCCCTTGCAGCCGAGCTGTAGTGGGACGCCGATACGCCAGCGTGCTGTGGCTGGCGGTCATCGCGGCGACTGGCGTGCTGTTGGCAACGCTGGCCTTCGTCCCGCTCGGACCCCGCGGCGAGGCGCGGCCGACGGACGATCCCCTCCTCGGACACGCGGCACCGGCCATCGACGCGCACGGCCTGGACGGCCGCGACTGGTCATTGGCCGATGGTGCCGGCCGGGTGACCTGGATCAACTTCTGGGCGACGAACTGCGAGCCGTGCCGCAGCGAGATGCCCGCCATGCAGGCGCTGTCGGAGGAATACGGCGATCGGCTGCTGATCCTGGGCGTGAACTGGGGTGAGGCGCGGGACGCGGTGACGAGCTTCGCCGATCGGTACGGCGTTCAGTATCCGCTGCTGCTGGACCCGCGCCTGGAGAACTACTACCGCTGGGCCAGGACCGATGGCCTGCCGCGCCACTTCTTCGTCTCGCCGGACGGCGTGGTGGTGCGAGAGGTCATCGGCCCCCTGGAGCCTGCGCGGATGGCCAGCATCCTGCGCGAGCTCATCGGCCCAGCCTAGGCCGGGTCAGCTCGAGACGACGTACAGCGTCCCGTTCATGTCGGTGTGGATGGAGCAGTCGAAGTAGTACTGGCCCTCGTCCTGGGCTTCAACTTCGTAGTCCATAGACTCTCCCTGGGTGGTGATCACGTCACCATCCATGAGGGTTTCGCCCTTCGAGCTGTCCGGGTACACGTTGACGTCGTGGGGCTGGGTGTCCTCGTTGGTGAAGTGGATGGTGAACGCCTCGCCGGCGTTGGCCACCATGCACGGCGCGCTGAACTCCAGGTCGGCGGCCGACAGGTTGATCACGCCGTTCTCGACCTTCGCGCAGTCACTCGGCGGCTCGGCGCCGGACGGCAGCGGGGTGGCGGATGAGCCGCCCGAACAGGCGGCAAGGGTCAGCACAGCGGTGGCTGCCAGCATGGGCAGCGTGCGGCGCAGGGCAATCGGAATCAAGGGTGAACCTCGTTACTGGAGGGGCGTCGGTAGGGGCCTGCCCATGATACGGGCCAGATTCGTGCCTCGCGAGTCGAGGCGCTGGCCAGGGCGGATCAGGCCTCGCGCGCCCGGAAGCTGCCCTTCTCCGTCGCCTCGATCTGCACCGGCAGCACGCCCGGATCGTGGGTGAAGTAGCACCACCAGCCCTCGGCGGCCGCGCGGCGCACCAGCTCGTTGCGGGTCTCGACGGCGTCGATCGGGTAATCGTCGAAGGCACTCGTCCATCGCACCGGGATCTGCCAGCGGGTTGGGATCAGGTCGCCCCAGAAGACGGCGCGTCCCTGCGGGTCGTCCGCTCGCCCGCCCGCTTCCCGTGAGCCGATGATCACGGCCTGCGAGCCGCGGGTATGGCCTCCCGTGCGCAGCACGCTGACACCCGGCGCCAGGTCGGCGGGGCCCGATACCTCCGCCAGCTGGCCCGCGGCTCGCACCAGGTCCAGCTGCGCGCCCTCCATCAGGCCGGCCAGGCGCAGCTCGTCACCGTGCGCGGCCTCTGCCTCGTCGCGCTGGACGACGTAGCGGGCATTCGGGAAGTTCGGCTTCCCGGCCGCGTTCACCAGCCCGCCGGCGTGGTCGTAGTGCAGGTGGCTAACCACCACGAAGTCGATGCTGGCCGGGTCCTCGCCAACGGCGCGCAGCGCCTCCGCCGGGTCGCCGCCCTCCACGCCCTTGATGTCGCGGTCCCTGTCCGTCATGCGCGTACCGGTGCCGGTCTCGACCAGCACCCGCTTGCCGGCGGACTCTATGAGCAGCAGGTTGAGCCGCATGCGCAGGCGACCGCGCTCATCGGTCTCCAGCCCGAAGCGCTCCCACAGGGGGCGCGGCACGACGCCGAAGAAGCCGCCGGCATCGGGCCTGAACCAGCCCGCCCGCACCACGCGCACGCGTACGCCGCCGGCGAAGGTGCGCGCCTCGGCATCTGGGGTGATGTGGTAGAGCGGCTCCGGCACTGGTTGGGCTCCGGCTGAGCGGCGCGAGGTCAGCGGCGGATGCGACCGCGCTCGAAGTCGCGATGGTACAGGCTGGCCGTCGGGTCGCGCTGTCCGCGGTACCGGCTGCCGAGCTTCGCGTCGCCGTAGGCCGTCTCGACTTCGGAGCTCATGCGCTGGAAGCTGATCTGGCCGATCTTCATGCCGTCGTACAGGGTGATCGGCAGGTTCGCGACGTTGCTGAGCTCCAGGGTGAGGTTCCCCTCCCAGCCGGGATCCACGAAGCCGGCCGTCGAGTGAATGAGCAGCCCCAACCGGCCCAGCGAGCTCTTGCCATCCAGCCGCGCCACGATGTCGTTCGGAAGGGCGACGACTTCGAGGGTGGAGCCGAGCACGAACTCGCCCGGGTGCAGGACGAACGGGTCGTCGCCGGATATCTCCACCATCTCGGTCAGCTCCGGCTGCTCCTCGCGCACGTCGATGTACGGGTAGCGGTTGTTGCGGAACACGCGGAAGCGGCGATCGAGGTGCAGGTCCACGCTGGACGGCTGCACGGCTTCCGGCACGTAGGGATCGATCACGATCCGGCCGGCCTCGATCTCGGCCCGGATGTCGCGGTCTGACAGGACCACGGCTACTCTTCCGAGCCCGTCACGCGCTCACCGATGAGCCGATCGACCTCCCGCTTCAGGGTGCCGATGTCCTCGTAGCTGTGATAGACCGATGCGAAGCGGATGTAGGCCAGCTGGT
>DASSNI010000045.1:0-7505 GCA_035701385.1 Candidatus Limnocylindria bacterium
AGGTCACGGAAGTCGTTGGTGGTGCCGGTCTTCAGCGTGGCGGGACGGCGACCCTCGGATGTCTGCAGCTGGAAGCGCTGTCCCCAGATCGAGTTCTGCGCGGGATCCGTGTTGTCGGCCAGGATGTCGGTCACCAGGTAGGCGGCCTGCTCCGACAGCACGCGCTGCGGCTGCGGGGCATCCTGGCTGTGGTCGTAGATCACGTTGCCTTTGCTGTCGGTGATCTTCTCGATCAGGTAGGTGGGCGCCAGCACCCCGCCGTTGGCCAGCGCACCGTAGGCGGCCGCCAGGTCCAGCTGGTGGACGCCAATGGTGCCCAGCGTCAGCGACGGCACCGCCACCCCCTCCACCTCCTGCTGCGGATCCCAGCGCAACCCCAGGCGCATCGCCATGTCGACCACGTTCTGAGTGCCGATCAGCTGCTGCGCCTTGGCGACGGGGATGTTCCAGGAGTACTTCAGCGCATCGCGCACGCGGACCGGGCCGCGCTCGCGGCCGTCGGCGTTGGGCACCGAGTAGCCGTCCGCGATCTCGCCGCGGACGTCCATGAACATCGTGGCAGGCGTGATGGTGCCGCGCTCGAAGCCGGTGGCGTAGGTGATCGGCTTGAATGCCGAGCCCGACTGGCGGTAGGCCTGCCCGACCACGTCGAAGGCCGGCTGGTGGGCGTCGGTCGACTGGCCGTAGTAGTTCGACGAGCCGACGTAGGCGATGACCGCCCCGGTCCGGTAGTTCAGCGTCACCAGCGCGTCGTTGTTGATGTTGCGGCCCTGCAGCTGCTTGATCCAGCCCAGCGCCGCCTGACCGTACTTGTTGACCAGCCGCTCGTCGCTCATGCGGTCCATGTCGTACGCCACGCCGGCCCACTTCTCGGCGGAGCGCTGGAAGTCGCGGTATTGCAGGGTGGTGTCGATCGTCAGGCCGCCGCGATCCAGCAGGTCCTCGTTGCCCAGCAGCTCTGCCGCGGCGCGACGCACGGCGAACACGAAGTGCGGGGCGCGGTAGCGCCGCTCGCGCTGCGGGGCGAGCACGATCCGCTCGGCGCTTGCCTCGTCGGCCTGCTGCTGGGTGATGTAGCCGGCCTCCACCATGTTGGCCAGCACGAAACCCTGCACCCGCTTGGCGCCGGCGCTCTCCGGCACGACCAGGATGGTGCGGCCGTCCTCGCGGCGCTCGACGGCCTCCTTGGTCGGATCCAGCGCGGACGGGGAGCGGACGAGGCCGACCAGCATGGCCGCCTCGCCGATCGTCAGCTCGTCATCGGGGTCTTCGGAGGTGATGTCCTTGCCGAAGTAGGCGCGCGCGGCCGCCTTGATGCCGTAGGCGTTGTTGCCGTAGTAGACCTGGTTCATGTACATGGCCAGGATCTGCTGCTTGCCCTCTTCGCCGGCGTAGTGGTCGCCGACGCGCAGG
Organism: Candidatus Limnocylindria bacterium; assembly: GCA_035701385.1. Lineage (GTDB taxonomy): Bacteria > Chloroflexota > Limnocylindria > QHBO01 > QHBO01 > DASSCW01. Next base: position 1,414 of record DASSNI010000045.1, read on the forward strand.
GCGAGGATGGCCTCCTTGATCTTGCGCTCCAGGATGCGGTTCGGATCGGCCAGCAGCTCGGGGTCGAAGAGGCGGATGCGGACCAGCTGCTGGCAGATGGTCGAGGCTCCGGACACCGTGTCGCCCACCGAGAAGTTCTGGTAGGCGGCCCGCAGGATGCCGCGGAAGTCGACGCACGGGTTCGTCCAGAACGACTTGTCCTCGGCGGCCACCTGGGCATCGATCAGCAGCTGCGGAATCTGGTCGTAATCCACCAGCTCGCGCTGCTCGGCGGCGAAGCTGGCCAGCTCCACGCCATCGGACGACACCACGCGGGAGCCCTCGTCCAGCGTGAAGTTCTCCAGGTCGGTGACCGCCGGCAGGCCGTTGGTGTAGGCGGCATACACGCCGATGAGGCCGATGAACATCGCGGTGCCCAGGGCGGCGAAGGCGCCCAGGATGACGGCCGGCAGGATGGCGAAGCCACGATTGGGCGGCATGCCGCGGGCTGCCGAGCGAGGGGGAAGCCGGCGGGGAGGAGCGCCACGCGGCGCCGGGCGTCGGGACATCGGTTGCGGACGATAGCACGGTCCGTGCCGGGGATCGTGCCCGCCCTATACTCGGACGCCCATGACGTCCCCCGTACTTGAGGACCTGCGCTGGCGCGGATTGCTGGCCATCAGCACCGACGAGGCGGCGCTGGATGCGGCGTTGTCGGCGGGGCCGGTCACCTTCTACTGCGGCTTCGATCCGACCGCCGAGTCGCTCCACTTCGGCAACCTCGTGCAGCTCGTCACCATGCGCCGGCTGCAGGAGGCGGGGCACCATCCCATCGCGGTGGTGGGCGGGGCCACCGGGCTCGTCGGCGACCCGAGCGGCAAGTCCGCCGAGCGCGTCCTGAACGACACAGCCGTGGTCGAGGCCTGGGTGGAACGGATCCGTGCGCAGATCGTGCACCTGCTGCCGATGGAGGGCGCCAACCCGGCCCGCATCGTGAACAACCTTGAGTGGACCGGGGAGCTGAGCGCGCTCGCCTTCCTGCGCGACATCGGCAAGCACTTCAGCGTGGCGCGCATGGTTGCCAAGGAAGTGGTGGCCACCAGGATAAGCGACGACGGGATCAGCTACACCGAGTTCAGCTACCAGATCCTGCAGGCACTCGACTACCTCGAGCTCTACCGCCGATATGGCGCCGTGCTGCAGACCGGCGGCTCGGACCAGTGGGGCAACCTGACCGCCGGCGTGGACCTCATTCGCCGTGCCGAGGGCGCATCGGTCCATGCGCTGGCCACACCGCTGGTCACGCGCGCGGATGGCACCAAGTACGGCAAGACGGAGGCGGGCGCGATCTGGCTCGACCCGGCGATGACCTCGCCGTACGCCTTCTACCAGTACTTCCTCAACCAGGCCGATGCCGACGTCGGAGCGCTGCTGCGCACCTTCAGCTTCCGCTCACGTTCGGAGATCGAGAAGCTCGAGGCATCGGCGCGCGAGCATCCGGAGTCACGGGAGGCGCAGCAGGTCCTGGCGCGGGAGCTGACCGCGCTGTTGCACGGCCCCGATGAGGCGGACCGGGTGGTGGCCGCGAGCCGCGCCATCTTCGGCCAGGGCGAGCTGCGCGAGCTGGATGACGGAACACTGGCCGGCGTGGCCGAGACGCTGCCGACGGGCACGGTGAGCAGCACCGCCAGCGTGACGGACCTGCTGCTGGCCACCGGCCTGGCACGCAGCCGCTCCGACGCGCGCCGCCTGGTGGGCGAGGGCGGCGTGTACCTGAACAACCAGCGCGTTTCCGACCCCGAGGCGACCGTGGCCGCCGACGAGCGCCTCGCCGGACGGTGGCTCGTCCTCAGGCGCGGCAAGCGCAGCGTGGCGGTGGCGGAGGTCGCCCCCGGCTAGTGCTTCTCGCCGGCAGCCGCTTCCTTGGCGTGCTCGGCGATCACCTTCTCGGCCACGTTGTGCGGCACCTCGGCGTAGTGGTCCAGCTTCCAGCTGAACCGCCCGCGACCCTGGGTGATGGAGCGCAGCTCGGTGGCGTAGTGGAACATCTCGGCCTGCGGCACCTGTGCGCGCAGCTGCTGCATGCCGTTGTTGGAGTCCATGCCCAGCACGTGACCGCGCTTGGCGGTGATCTGGCCCATGACGTCGCCCATGTACTCGTCGGGGACGACGACCTCGACCTCCAGCACCGGCTCCAGCAGCACGGGGTTCGCCTCCGGGAACGCCCGCTTCAGCGCCTGCGAGGCGGCGACCTTGAACGCCATCTCGGACGAGTCGACGGTGTGGTAGCTGCCGTCGACCAGCGTGGCCTTCATGTCGACCACCGGATAGCCGGCCAGCACGCCCTCTGACATCGCCTCGCGCAGGCCCTTCTCGACGGCGGGGATGTACTGCTTGGGAACCACGCCGCCGACGATCCGGTCGCCGAACTGGAAACCGCTGCCCGAATCCAGCGGCTCGAACTCGATGACCACGTGCCCGAACTGGCCATGGCCGCCGGTCTGGCGCTTGAAGCGGTTGTCGATCTTGGCGGGCTTGCGGATGGTCTCCCGATACGGCACGCGCGGCGTGCCGGTCTTCACCGCCGCGCCGAACTTGCGCTTCAGGCGCTCCACGATGACGTCCACGTGCGCGTCGCCCATGGCGGTCAGGATCGTCTCGCCGGTGCTCTCCTCGCGCGTGACGCGGACCATCGGCTCCTCTTCCAGCAGGCGCTGCAGCGCCTGGCCCAGCTTGTCCAGGTCCGCCTTGGACTCGGGCTCGATGCTGACCTGCAGGGTCGGCTCCGGGAAGGTCGGCTTCGGCAGCTCCAGCGCGTGCGCGCGGTCCGACACCAGCGTGTCGCCGATCTGGGTGCTCGCCAGCTTGGCAACGGCGGCGATGTCGCCGGGGCCGGCGGTCGGCAGGTTCGTCTGGTCCTTGCCCAGCAGCCCCAGGATGTTGCCGATGCGCTCCTCCTCCTTGCGCGTCGCGTTCCAGAGGTGATCCTGCGGGCGCAGCGTGCCGGACACGACCCGGAAGTAGGTGAGACGGCCGACGAACGGGTCGGCGATGGTCTTGAAGACCTGCGCCACCAACGGAGCCGATGGATCGGGTGCCAGCTCCTTGCCATCGACCGTGGCGCGGGAGCCCACCTCGGCGGCCGAGGGCACGTGCTTGGCGATCATGTTCGTCAGCTCGCGGACGCCAATGTTCTTCAGCGCGCTGCCGACGAACACCGGCACCACGCTTCCCTCGCGCGTGCCCTTGTGCAGCGCTGCCTCGATCTCCTCATCGGAGATCTCCTCGCCCTCCAGGTACTTGTTCATCAGGTCGTCCGACGCCTCGGCGGCCGCCTCGACGAGCGCCTCGCGGCGCTGCTCCTCGCCGGCGCGCATCTCCTCGGGGATCGGCGCCTCCTTCGGGGAGCCGCCCTCGTAGACGTTGGCGTGCTGCTCGATGACATCGACGTAGCCGCGGAAGCCCTCCGCCGAGCCGATGGGCAGGTAGACGGGCGCGATCTTTGGACCGAAGCGTGCCTTCAGCTGGTCGAGCACCGCGTCGAAGTTGGCGTTCTCGCGGTCCATCTTGTTGATGAACACGAAGCGGGGGAGGCCACGCTCCTCGGCCAGGCGCCACACCGCCTCGGTCCCGACCTCGACGCCGGCGCTGGCATCGATGACCACGATCGCCGCATCGACGGCCCACAGCGCCTCGATGACATCGGCCTGGAAGTCGGCATAGCCGGGGGTGTCGACGAGGGTGATGCGTGAGCCATCGGCCTCGAGCGTGCCCACCGCCAGGTTGATGCTCTGCTTGCGCTTCTGCTCGTCCGGGTCGTGGTCCAGGGTGGCGGTGCCGGCATCCACGCTGCCCAGACGCTGAATCGCGCCGGCGTCGAACAGCATCGCCTCCGCGAGACTGGTCTTGCCGGCGCCACCGTGGGAGATGAGGGCGACGTTCCGAATCCTGTCAGGGGTGGTCGGCTTCATCGGAGCTCCTTACTCGCTCGTGAGCGGGACGCCGAGGCCGATCCGCCTCGAGCGGTCACAGGCCGTGTTGGGACGGCCATTATAGGGAGGCTCGGCGGCACCTTCGACTTGGAGGCCCGGCTCTTGCTGGCACATTGCATCGTGCCGCCGACCGTCCTGGCTCACGTCCGCTACGTCCGCCCGCCTGCCGATTCACCGGATCCGCTGGGCTTCCTGCTCGGCGTGCTGAGCAACCCCGGGCATCTGCTGCTGCTGGCCGCAGGGGGAGTGGCGGTCCTGGTGCTGATCGCCGTGTGGGCGAGGTGGCGGCCATTCGAGGCGCGCCGCCGAGCCGCCATCGCCCGCGCGGAGGGCTACTGGCCCTTCGTGCCGTGGATGCTGCGGCTGTCGGGTGGCCTGCTGCTGCTCGGTGCCGGCACCACGCGTGTGCTGTTCGCGCCGGACGTCACCCCGCAGGGCTGGCCGTACGTCCTCCTCACCGCCCTGGGGTTCCTGCTGCTGCTGGGCGTCGGCGTGCGGCTGGCGGCGGTCGCCGGCCTTGCCTTCTACGGCGTTGGCCTCTGGATCCAGCCGGCGCTGGTCGAGATCTGGGACGTTGCCGGCGCCCTTGCCGCCGCCGCGGTGGTCGGCGCAGGACGGCCGAGCCTTGACGACATGCTCGCTGCCGCGGTGCCGGGGCGGACGGCAGCCGCGGTAGGCGCCGGGGAGCCGGATGAGCGGCAGCGCGACCTGGTGGCGCTCATCGTGCGGCTGGGCCTCGGCGGCGCCCTGCTGGCGTCCGGCATCGTCGACAAGCTGCTGGTCTACAACCGAGCGCTCGACGCGGTGGATCACTACGGGCTGACCAGCGTGGTGCCGGTCGATCCGGGAATGTGGGTCGTGGGCGCGGCGCTGGTGGAGAGTGGGCTCGGCCTGGCGATCCTGGCCGGCGTGCTGACGCGGGCCAGCGCGGTGCTCGGCTTCGCCGTCCTGACGCTGGCTCTCTTCGCGCTGCCGGACGATCCGGTGATCGCACACGTCGGGCTGTTCGGGCTGTCATCGATCCTGGTCGTGACCGGTGGCGGTCGCTGGTCGGTGGACGCGCTGCTTCGTCGCCTGGAGCCTGCCTGAGGACTGGCCAAGCGGCCGCGGCGGGTGCAATGATCATCTGCCGATGGCCCAGCACCCGATCGAGCTCATCCTCACGCGCCAGCTGGCGAGCTACCTGGTCACGCCGATGTTCCTCGTCGGCCCGCAGGGCGAGCTCCTGTTCTACAACGAGCATGCCGAGGCGCTGCTCGGGTTCCGCTTCGACGAGGCGCTCGAGATCCCGCTGGACGAGTGGGCCAGCGCGTACCAGCTCTATGACTCGGCCAGCGGCGAGCGGCTCAGCGCCGACCAGTTTCCTGTCGTCACCGCGCTGCGCGAGGGGCGGCCGCATCACATGTCGCTGGTCTACCAGCGGCCAGACGGTGGCCGGCTGCCATTGGTGGTGACCAGCATCCCGCTCATCGGTGGCGGCGGCGAGCTGCTCGGCGCGCTCGCAATCTTCTGGCAGGACGGGCAGGCGTGAGGGTCGAGGTGTGGGGGACCCGGGGTTCCCTTGCCTCTCCGGGCACCGAGACGCTGCGCTACGGCGGCAACACGTCGTCGGTGCTCGTGGTCGGCTCGGAGGGCGAGCACGTGATCCTGGACGCCGGCACCGGCATCCGGCCGCTCGGCCTGGCTCTACCAGATGACGCGAAGCGTGTCGACATCCTGATCACGCACCTTCACATGGATCACGTGCAGGGCCTGGGCTTCTTCGGACCGCTGTTCGACCCCGAGGTGGAGATCCACATCTGGGGGCCGCCGTCGACGACCATGTCACTCCACAGCCGCCTGAGCCGATACCTGTCGCCGCCGCTGTTCCCGGTACGGCTGCGCGACATGCCGCGGCTGCCCGAGCTGCACGACGCACGGCATTACTTCCGTGTGGGCAGCCTGCGGGTGCGGGCGGATCGCATCTGCCACCCCGGGTCGACGGTCGGCTACCGCGTCACGGATCCCAACGGATCGTGCCTGGCCTACCTCCCGGACCACGAGCCGGCACTGGGCCATCGGCACTTCCCCGGATCAGGCGACTGGACCTCGGGCTTCGACCTCGTCCGTCACGCCGACCTG
>DASSNI010000046.1:0-4070 GCA_035701385.1 Candidatus Limnocylindria bacterium
CCACGGCGTGCGGTTGGGGCCGCTGCCCGCACCAGGGCGACTGCACCGGTGGAAACCAGCGATCCGCATGCGGCCTGCAGCACGCGAGCCGACAGGAGGATGCCGAAGCTGCTGGCGAGCGCAGCCAGCAGCGAGGCTGCCGCGAAACCGGCCACGCCAAACAGGAAGATGCGTCGGTGCCCGTAGCGGTCGCCCAAGGCGCCCGCGGCCGGCAGCGCGACGACCATGGCGCCGAGGTACACGGTCACCAGCGTGGCAGCGGCGGTGGGTGAGGCCGCAAAGTCGCCCATCATGCTGGGCAGGGCGACGGCGAGCATGGTCGAGTTGAGCGGAACCAGGATGGCGCCGCTTGCCACCCCGACCAGGCGGCCGCGGCTCACAACAGGCGGACGATCCCGCTGCTGCCGTCGATCTCGATCAGCTGGCCGTCGCGGATCGTGGTGGTGCCCTCGCGCGTGCCCACCACCGCGGGCAGGCCGAGCTCGCGTGCAACCACCGCGGCGTGCGAGAGCACGCCACCGGTATCGGTCACCAGGCCGGCGGCGATGGAGAACAGCGGCACCCAGGACGGGTTCGACGAGGGGCAGACGATGATGTCGCCCGGCTGAATGCGCTCGAAGTCGTCCTGGCCGAGCGCCACGCGCGCCGGCCCGCGGACCGTCCCCGGCGACGCGCCCGCCCCGCGCACCTCGTCCTTGCCATGCGGAATGGGCTCCGGCGTCTCGAACCGCGTGCCACCGCCCTCCGGCGGCTGGCCAACCCAGCGTGGTGGCGGCGTGGCCCGCTGCTGCTCGTGCTCCTCTCGGCGCACGGCCACCAGCTCGCGCTGGTCGGTCGGGTCCAGGATCAGGTCGCGGATCTCGTCCCGGTGCAGGTAGAAGGCATCCGCCGGCGCGTCGATGACACCGCTGGCCACCAGGCGCTCACCCACACGGAGCGCCAGGCGGTGCAGCGCGTCCTGCGCCATGCGGTCGATCCAGTAATTGTGCGTCTCGCTGATGGGCCCGATCTGGCGCGCGTGCTCGAGGGTCTCCTCCAGCATCCGTAGCTGATCCGGCTGTTTGGCGGCGCGCAGCCGCACGCGCTCGAGCAGCGCGTCAGCATCCTCCGCCAGGTGCTGCCGGCGCGCGACGGCAGCGTCCGCTGGCTGTTCCAGGCGCTTGCCGATGTCCCGCAGCAGCTTGACGGGCTCGATGCGCCACGAGCTGAGCTGCAGGTCATCCCAGCTCTGTCCCAGGTGGCCGTGGCGGCGCAGGAACTCCTCGAGCGCCTCCTGGAAGGCGTGTCCGACGGGCATCGGCTCTGACAGGTCCGTGGCCAGCCAGGCGGCCACCGCAGGATCGGACCGCGCCAGATCGGTGAGGCGATCAAGGCCATCGGCGACGTCCTGCACCTCGGTCACCGAGCCCTGGATCAGCTTGAGTGCCTCTCCGGCCGATGCTTCCGGGACGAGCGCCTCGTACTGGTCCGCGAGGTCGTTGAGCACCTGGTACACGCCGGTGATGGCGAAGAAGTGAATGCGCCAGGCGCGCTCGACGCGAGCCCAGGATTCGTCCCAGGCAGCGGCCAGATCTTCCGGGCCCATGGCAGCCGCGTCGATGGCCTCGATGACCGCGTAGCTTGCCCGCAGCTCGGGGATGGCCCGCTCACTCCAGTAGCCGGCGGTGCTCGGGATGACGCTGCGGCGCAGCTCCGGCATGGATTCCCAGATGGCCGACACCTCGTCCGGTTCGAGGTCCGACGTGGCGGTGAAGTAGGCGTACCCATTCCAGACCCGGGCCTCGATGTCCACAGCGACGCCCAGCTGCGCGTAGCGGTACGCAAAACCCTGGCCCATGCAGCGCACGTAGTCGCCGCTCAGCGGTGAGAGGGCCTCCGGCATGTGCATGTCGTCCCACTCCCACGAGTAGCGAGCGTCGCTCTCGCGTTCCCACTCGAAGGCGAAGCCGGGCGGTCCGGGCGGCAGGATCGGCTCCCGCACCTTCGCCCCCTGGGGCTCGACGACGGACATCAGGCGGTGATCGGCCGCGCCTGGAGCACGTGCCATCTATGCCCGGCCATGGCAGCCTCGATGTCGATCGGGCGCCCGAACGCGGTCTCGAGGTTTACGGCCAGGGCTGCCAGCTCGCGGATCTGGTCGTGGTCCAGGACAGGCGCACCATCCGCGGGAATCAGCTCCGCCACCCGCAGGCCGGGCTTGTCGATCACGATCTCGTCGGGTGTGGCCAGCCCGGAGACGAGCGACTCGCCCAGTCCACGGACGGCGTTGATGAGCAGCTGATCGTCGCGCTGCGTCACCGGGTGGCGGGTGAACACCACTGCCGCCGCGTGAGCCGGAATCAGCGGCTGGACCACGACGGCCATCTCGCCGTTCATGGGCAGCTGGCGGTCCACGCGATACCGGATCGCGCGCGAGCTCCACAAGGACGCCCAGCAGCGGCGGATGGCATCCGAAACCTCGTCCGCGGCCAGACCCAGCTCGGTTTCGTGTATGCCGGCGAACGATGCCGTCGCGCCGTCCTCGCCAACCGCCGACGAGCGGACCGCCAGCTGCGGCTCGCCGCTGGCTCGACGGAAGAGCTCATCCAGCGCAACGGCGACCGCTGACGCGAGGTCTTCCGGCCAGGGCTCGGTGAGGACGAGCTCCGCCAGGCTGGCACGTGCTTCCTCGGCCGGCAGCGCGGCGATGGCGGCCGCCACGTCATCGGCGCGAACGGACAGATGCCGCCGCAGTGCGGCGGTCGTGAGGCAGAAGCCTGCGGGCGTGGGTGCGCCCATCCGGATGAGGCGGTCGAGGCTGGCGCCCTTTCCGCCCAGCAGCTCATCCGCTGCCTCGCCCGGCAGCGGGCCGTCGCCCAGCCAGGTGATCAACGGTGCGCTGACGCCAGCCCGAATTGCCACTCGCGACTCCCAGTTCAGGGGCCGCGAGTGTACTGCCGAGGTGGGTCGACCCGGGCTAGATCTCGGTTTCGACGTCCGGATTGTCGCGCGGCATGCGCATCTCCGGCTCATCGGCTCCCGGTGCGCGCCAGTCGGGGTCCTGCTGCGGCGGGATCTCGGTGGCCGGCTCGTCAGGCTGGTCGTCGCGAGGGACGTCCGGCTCCTGGATCTCAGGCTCGTTGATATCGGGGTCCATTGGGGTCTGCGGCATCATGGCCATCACCTCCAAGGCTCGGCTAGTGCACGCGCCGTGCCGCCGGGCGCAGAATGGGGTGTCGGGCAGGAGAGTAACCGTGGCCGTCACGCCGCCTACCGAGCTCGTGGAGAAGGCCCACCACCTGGTGGCCAGCCACCAGTGGCGGGCTGCCTATGACCTCCTGGCCGATGCGGATGGGCGACAACCGCTGCCCACCGAGGGCCTGGAACTCCTGGCGGATGCAGCCTGGTGGACCGGCCAGATGCCGCTCGCCATTGAAGCCAGGGAGCGGGCCTTCACCCTCGCGACCCGCAATGGAGACCCGATTGGCGCGGCACAGGCGGCGATCGAGCTTGGGCGCGACAACCTCCTGCGGTTCTCGATGCCGGTAGCCACTGGCTGGATCCGTCGTGCGGAGGCCATCCTGAAGGACGCTCCCGAGAATGCGGGTCACGGCTGGCTGGCTGCCATCAAGGGATTTCAGGCGGCGCTGACCGGGAAGGTCGATGAGGGCATCGACTTCGCCCGGTACGCGGAGGGCGTCGCCGACCGCCTCGCGGAACGCGACCTGGCGGCGTACGCGATGGGCATCCGGGCGGCGCTGCTGGTGGCGCGTGGAGACGTCGACGAGGGAATCGCCCTGGCAGACGAGGCGGCCCTGCAGGCGCTGAGCGGCGACCTGCAGCCCCAGGTGGCGGGCGGCGTGTGCTGCGCCACGATCGAGGCGTGCACCGCCATTGGCGACGTACAGCGAGCCGCGGAATGGACGGAGGCCCAGGATCGCTGGTGCCGCCGGGAGGGAATCAACGGCTTTCCGGGCATGTGCAGGCTATTCCGCTCCGGCGTCAAGACGCTGCACGGTGCCTGGCCCGAAGCCGAGGCGGAGGCGCGCGTCGCCTCCGACGAGCTTCGCGGGTACATCCCGGCCGCGGCT
>DASSNI010000047.1:0-3726 GCA_035701385.1 Candidatus Limnocylindria bacterium
GCACGTCTTCGGCCGGTCGAGTGATCCCGAGCTCGACGGACGGCGCGACCCCCTGCGCGTCCTCACCTCGCTCGCGGCCGGCGTCGGTTCGCTCGTGCTGCTGATTCTGCCCTTCCGCCTGGCGGTCTGGGCCCCGGGCGACGTGACCCACAGCCTCATCCACAAGTTCATCGACGCGGCCAACACGTACCACGGCCTGTCGATCAACGCCTTCAACCTGTGGCGCAACCCGTGGAGCGGCCTGGGTGACGCGCTGCAGTGGGGCTGCGACACGAATGGCGTGACCGGCTGCACCGGCGCAAGCGATGGCATCGCCTTCGTGGTCGGCTCCACGACCGTCAGCTGGCAGCTGGTCGGCGTGGTGCTCTTCGCGGCCGTCGCCCTCGTCGCGCTCTGGCAGGTGGCGCGTCGCGACGACCTGGTCGGCCTGCTGCTCGGCGCGCTGCTGCTGGCCGTTGCCTTCTTCGCCCTGCCGACGCGCGTCCACGAGCGCTACCTGTTCCCAGCCCTCGCCCTGGCCGCACCGCTCGTGCTGCGCAACTGGCGCTGGGCGACGCTCTACGCGGTGCTCAGTGTCTCGTTCTTCGCCAATATCTACTGGGTCTACACCGCCGACTGGTCGTTCGTGGCGGGGCCGCCCACCAACCCGGGGCTCGGCGGGCTGCCCATGACCCGCGACCCGCTGCTGGCTGCGACCCTTCTCACCGACTGGGGCATCTATCTGCTCTCAGCCATGATCGTGGTCGCCCTGGGCTGGCTGGTGTGGCGCTCCGTCCGCCTGGGCCAGGCCTCCTCGACTGAACGATCGGTGGAGACCGATGCCGCGGCGAGCGCCACCCCGCCGCCCCTCGCCGCGGCGCCGCAGGCGCCCATCGGTCCGGCCTGGGGACGCTTCGGATGGCTGCGCAGCGACGCGCGGGATCCGCTGCTGCGTGAGCCGATGCGCCGCCTGGATCGCGTGGACCTGGCACTGCTCATCGCATTCGTGGCGTTCGCCTTCCTGTTCCGGCTGTGGCGGCTCGATATTCCGCGCGCGATGCACTTCGACGAGGTCTATCACGCGCGCTCGGCAACCGAGTGGCTCGCCGATTGGGAGCATGGCTGGACGCGCGACACGTACGAGTGGACCCACCCGATGCTGGCGAAGTACCTCATCGCCGGCGGGATCGTGGCCGCCAACCCGAACGCCGTGACCTCGAGCAGCACCCTGCCGGAGGTGGTGAGCGCGCTGGCCGTGGCGCCCGCCCGCAGCGCGCGTGACCACCCGCGCTCGGTCGTCTTCACCGCGGCGGGGAGCCAGATCGAGGCACGTGACGCGCTGACCGGGGACCGCCTCGCAGCCTGGCCCGCCGACGCGCCGGTCAGCGCCATGGCCTACGACCGCGATGCGGATCGGCTGCTGGTCGGCAGCGCGGAGAGCGGTGACGTGCGCGTCTATGCCCTCGACGCATTCCTGAAGGGGAGCGGCCAGCGCGCGCCGCCGCCCGCCTCGCCACCGATCAGCTCGGGGATCGATGGCGTCAGCCGCATCGTCATCGCCAACGACCAGAGCGTGATCCTGTTCGCCGGTCCGGCGGGGATCGGTGAGGTCGAGCTCGTCACCGGCGCGCCACTGGCCAGCAGCGATGTCGCGGCCAGCGACGTCGCCTACATCCCGGCGGTCGGCGGCAACGGGGATGCTGCCGAGGCCGCGCACGTGGTGGCCACCACGGCGGGCAGCAACGAGGTGGTCGTGCTCGACAGCGGCACGCTTGCCGAGCAGCGGACCGTGGCGCTGCCCGCTCCGGCCCGCGGCCCGTTGCTGGTCCAGGGGAGCGGCACGGACATCCAGATCTGGGTGCCGGTCGGCGCGCTGCCGGCGAGCGACGAGCATCCCGCGGTGAGCGGGGGCGTGACCGTGCTGAACGAGCGCTCGGCGATCATCGACACGGTGGCGCTCCCCGGTGAGCCGAGCGGCATCGCCTGGCAGGACAGCGCCAACATCGTCTACATCGCCGGGGTGGATCCGCAGGGACGGCCGCAGGTCTGGACCGTGGACCCGCTCGGCGACGAGCGCTCCGGCTATGCAGCCTTCGACACGACGCCGCTGCCCGGTCAGGCGACCGCCATGGCCGTCGACACGACCTATCTCGCCGAGGGCGATGACAACGCCAACCTGCTGGTGGCAACCGGCGGAGACGGCACGCCGCAGCTGGTCGTGATCGACGCCGGCAGCAACGCGTTCGCCTGGCGCCTGGCGGGGATCGTCTTCGGCTCGATCCTGGTGGGGCTCATCTACCTGCTGGCGGCGACCATGTTCCGGCGGCGCCGCATCGCCCTGCTGGCGGCGGCCTTCGTGGCGGTCGACGGCATGAGCTACGTGATGAGCCGCATCGCCATGAACGACATCTTCGTGGCGACCTTCATCGTGGCCGCCTACCTCGTCTTCTGGCAGATCTGGTCCGGTCGCTGGCAACGGAGCGCCTGGTGGGCCCTGCCGCTGGTCGGCGTGCTCATCGGCCTGGCTGCGTCGAGCAAGTGGGTCGGCTGGTATGCGCTCGCCGGCCTGTGGGTGCTGATCCTGGCGCGCTCGGCGCTGGGACGCTTCGTGCTGCTGGCCGGCGTCGCCTTCCTCGCCGTGGTCGGCGGCTTCGGCGCCCCGTGGCCGTTCACCGTGCTGATGCTGGCGGTGCTCGCGCTCGCGGTGGTCATCGTCTGGGTGCGCCCGATCCGCCTCGCCTTCGCCGACCTCGTGGCGCTGCCCGCCAGCGGCGTGGTGCTGGGCGGCGTCGGCTTTGCCTTCGCCATCGGCTACGGGCAGGTGGCCGGCCGCAATCCCACCAGCGCCGTGGAGCTCGTCTTCGCCTTCCTCTCGCGCGGGGCGCAGGCGGCCTGGCCCGCCTGGATCATGCTCGCCGTGGCCGGACTGCTGATCGTGCTGCGCGCGGTCCTGTCGCTGGCGAAGCCGGCGAGCGACCGCGAGTGGATGGCCCCGCGCTCCATGGCCGGCTTCGGCTGGTCATGGGTCGGCGCCTGCCTGATCGTCGTCCCGCTGCTCGTCTACTTCCTGGCGTACATCCCGTACCTGCAGCTCGGCCACGCCATCGCCCTCAGGGACATGGGCCCGGGCTACGGCTGGTCGCTCGACGAGCTGCAGTCGCAGATGTTCGCCTATCACTTCGGCCTGCAGGCCGGGCATCCCAGTTCATCTCCGTGGTGGAGCTGGACGCTCGATCTCAAGCCGACCTGGTTCTACGGCCACGACTTCACCGATACACGCCAGGGCGCCGTGATCTACAACGGCGGCAACCCGATCCTGTTCTGGGCGGGGATCCCGGCGCTCGTCTACTGCGCCGTGCAGGCCTGGCGCCGCCGCTCGCTGGCCCTCGTGCTGGTCGTGGCCGCCTTCGCCTTCCAGTTCCTGCCGTGGGTGCGCATCGAGCGCGCCACGTTCATGTACCACTACCTCACCGCGGTCCTGTTCGCCATGATCGCGGTTGCCTACGGTGTCGACGAGCTGCTGCGCAGCCGGCAGTGGGCGTCGCTGGGCGTGGCCTTCCTGGTGGGCGTCGCGGTCGTGGGCGCGCTCGTCTTTCCGCTGGGCTCGGCCCTCGCAATGCCGGACTGGTACATCAACGCGGCCAAGGCGCTGCCGCCGTGGAACTACTACTTCCAGTTCCCCGAGCCGCCGCAGGGCCATCGCGAGGCGCTGCTCGAGGTCGACCGCCTGAAGCTGGTCGCCGGAGT
>DASSNI010000048.1:0-7567 GCA_035701385.1 Candidatus Limnocylindria bacterium
GTCTCGTCGACCGGCGGCATCGCCTCGGCCTGCTCGAACTCCTCGTCGAGCTGCGCCTGGCGCTCCTGCTGGGCGGCGAGCACCGCATCGGCCACCTGGGCGCAGATGAGGCGCACCGAGCGGATGGCGTCGTCGTTCGAGGGAATCACCCAGTCGATGAGATCCGGGTCGCAGTTCGTGTCCGTCATGGCCACGATCGGGATCTCCAGGCGGCGCGCCTCCGCCACCGCGATCGACTCGCGATGCGGGTCGACCACGAACAGCGCGCCGGGCAGGCGGCGCATGCGCCGGATGCCACCCAGGGCGTGGTTCAGCTTGTCGATCTCCTCCTGCAGCTTGGAGGCTTCCTTTTTCGTCAGCCGCTCGAACTCACCCGCGTCACGACGCGCCTCGAGCGCCTCCAGGCGCTGGATGCGTCGCTTGATGGTCGTGAAGTTGGTGAGCATGCCGCCCAGCCAGCGGTTGTTGACGTAGTGCTGTCCGCTGCGCTCGGCCTCGGCGGCAATCGCCTCCTGGGCCTGCTTCTTGGTGCCGACGAACAGCACGCTGTCGCCGCGGCGCACCGTTTCGGACACGAAGGCCAGGGCGGCATCCAGGCGCGAGACAGTCTGGGCGAGATCGATGATGTGGATCCCGTTGCGCTCGGTGAAGATGAAGGGGCGCATCTTGGGATTCCAGCGGCGAGTCTGATGCCCGAAGTGGACGCCAGCCTCGAGAAGCTGCTTCATGGACGTGGCAGCCAAGGGTTCGTAACCTCCGGTTCGTTCCTCCGCCCGCTTCAGCTCCCGCCGGTCGACCCCGCACCGATGGCGCCGGGCACCGTAGACCGCGGAATCCGCGAGCGTGTGAGATGGGAAGACAACACGTCCGGCGCTCGGCACGAAGCCTTCGCCGGACACGGGCAGTATAGCACGCCAGTTCGCTTCGAGCGTGGCCACCCCACTGCCCGCAACGGTACCGAAGTACCCCGTCCCCACCCGCTCGTACCTTGACCTCTCAGCACCGCCTCCTAGCATCGGCCTGCCGCTCGCGTCTGGCACGGGTGGCACGCGACCCAGCCGGAGGAACCGATGTCCATCCGACCAAGGCCGATGGCCCTGCTTGCCACTGCCGCGCTGCTGGCGGTCGGGACTGCGCTGTCCGCGCTGCCGGTCGTCGCCCGTGACCGAGTCATCACCGTCCGCTCCGGCCAGACGCTGAGCGGCATCGCGCTCGCGCACGGCACCACCGTGCGCCACCTGGCGCGGCTGAACCACATCGCCGACCCCAACCGCATCTACACCGGGCAGAGGCTGCGCCTGGCGCCGCACCGGACGGCGAAGCCACGGGCGCGCATCGTCAGCTACCGCGTCCGCTTCGGCGAGACGCTGACCGGCATCGCTGCCCGCTACGGCACCAGCATCGCGGCCATCGTGCGCCGCAACGACCTGGCCGATGCGTCGCACATCTACGTCGGCCAGGAGCTGCGCATCGCGGTCGGCGGCCGCGACGGCGCACGCCGCCACCATCGCGACCGTGATCGACACCACGCCCGCGTCGCGTACCGCACCATCGTGGTGCGCTTTGGTGACACGGTCAGCGGGCTGGCGCTGCGCCACGGCGTCAGCCTCGACGCGATCGTGGAGGCCAATGCCCTCGCCGACGCCGGCTTTATCCGCATCGGCCAGGAGCTGCGCATCCCGGTCCGCGGCGACGGCCGCGGTCACCACGGCGTGCGCCACCACGCACGCTCGCAGGCTGTCGTGCAGATGCCCGCATCCATGGCAGCGCTGGTCGCCAGCCGGAACGAGATGCGGCGCCTGATCGCCGCCGAGGCGCGCCGCGGGGGCGTGCCCGCCTCGTTCGCCCTGGCAGTGGCCTGGCAGGAGTCGGGCTGGCAGCCGCGGGTGGTGTCGTCGGCCGGCGCCATCGGCGTCATGCAGCTCCTGCCGGCGACAGCCGACTGGGTGGGGTCCGCCATGCTCGGCCAGCGCGTCGATCTGTGGCAGCCGCGCAGCAACGTGCGTGCCGGTGTCACCCTGCTGGCGTACTACCTGCGCCACTACCACGGCGATCGCCCGCTGGCGCTGGCCGCCTACTACCAGGGCATGGCCGGCACCGACCGCAACGGGATCTACCCGGTGACGCGGCCGTACGTCGCCTCGATCCTGCTGCTGCAGCGGATGTTCGCCGGGCGCTGAGGCTCACAGGCGGTCGATCCCGGCGGTCCGCGTCAGGCGCCAGCCGGCTTCGGCCGGCTCTACGGCGACCAGGTCGATGCGCAGCTCGTCAGGCTGGGAGGTCGCCGCGGCATAGGCAGCCAGTGAGCGGCGCAGGCGGCCGAGGCGCCGGGGATCGATGGCCTCGACCGGCCTGCCGAACCGCCTCGAGCGACGCAGCTTCACCTCGACCGCCACCAGCACGCCATCGGCGTCACGGCACACCAGGTCCAGCTCGCCGTAGGGCGAGTGCCAGCGCTCGGCGAGGACATGCCACCCGGATTCACGGAGCCACCGGGCGACGGCACGCTCCGCGCGCCTGCCCAGCTCGTGTCGTGGATCGGCCATGCTGCCCTTCCGCGGGAGGCGGGTCAGTCGATGGTGGCGGCCACCTCGTCGTCGAGCGTCCTGACGTCCGCCGCGGCGACGTCCTCCTCCAGCGGGTCGAGCTCGTCCTCGGTGGGCAACGAGTCGTCGAGCAGGAGGTCCAGGCTGAGCTGCTCGCCGGCGAGCCACATCTTCAACGGCGCGAATGAGCGGCGGTGCCACGCGCACGGTCCCTCGTTCAGCAGCGCCGCCACGTGATGCCGCGTGCCGTAGCCCTTGTTGCGGGCGAAGCCGTAGGCGGGATAACGGGCATCGAACTCGGCGCAGATCCGGTCGCGAGTGACCTTGGCCACGATGCTGGCCGCCGCGATCGAGGCGCAGATGGCGTCACCGTCGATGATCGGCCGCTGCGGCAGGTCAACCTCTCGCAGGCTCAGCGCATCGATGACCAGGTGGTCCGGCTGCTCCGGCATGCGGCCCAGCGCCTGGGCCATGGCCAGCTTGGTGGCCTGCAGGATGTTGATGCGGTCGATGACCTCGACCTCCACGCAGCCGACGCCGACCGACTCGGCCTTGTCCAGGATCTGCTCGTACAGCGCCTCGCGCCGCGACCGCGCCAGGACCTTGCTGTCCCGCAGGCCCTTGATCCGATGCCGCTCCGGCAGCACGACCGCCGCAGCCACCACCGGCCCGGCCAGCGAGCCGCGACCGACTTCGTCGATGCCGGCGATGCGCCGATAGCCGGCCATGCGCAGCTCACGCTCGTGGCGCATGTGTGCGTCGCGTGGCTTGCGAGGCTTGCGGCGGCGGGCGGGCCGCCGAACAACCGATCCCTGGAAGAGACCGGTCACCGGGTCAGCGGCGCTCGCGAAGGGTGGCGGACTTGCCGACCCGACCGCGGAGGAAATAGAGCTGTGCGCGCCGCGCGACACCGTGACGGACGACCTCGATCTTCTCGACCCGAGGCGCGTGGACCAGGAAGGTCCGCTCCACGCCGACGCCGCTGGCGATGCGACGCACGGTGATCTGCCGGTTCAGGCCGCCGCCGCGCATGCGCATGACGGTGCCCTCGAAGACCTGGATCCGCTCGCGATTGCCCTCGACCACCTTCACCGACACGCGAACCGTGTCGCCAACGGCGATCTCGGGAACGTCGGTGCGGAGCTGCTCGCGCTCGAGCTCCTTGATGGCGTCCATGATGAGGCGTCCTCATTATCGCGGCCTTAGCCGCGGCTTATCAGGCGATTCGGCGCGCCGGGCGCTGCCGGCGGGCGTGAAGAACGCGACCGATGGCTCGGCCGCGACCGGCGGAGTATAGGGTCGCGGCGGCCCCTGATCAACTGCGGGCGTCAGCCCTCGGCGATTCCTCGGCGCGCAGCTCGTCGAGCATCACGCGGTCCTCTTCGGTCAGCGGCGCCGTCTCGAGCAGGTCGGGCCTGCGTTGGAGCGTTCGCCGCAGGGCCTCGCGCCGGCGCCAGCGAGCCACCTCGCCGTGGTGCCCCGAGCGCAGCACGGGCGGAACCTCCTGCCCCTCGAAGACTTCGGGTCGCGTGTACTGCGGATATTCGAGCAGCCCGGCGGCGAAGGAGTCATCGGCGCTGGATTCCTCCTCGATCACGCCGGGCAGCAGTCGCGCCACGACATCGATCAGCACCAGTGCCGGCAGGTCTCCGCCGGTCAGCACATAGTCGCCGATGCTGATCTCGCGGTCGGCCAGGGTCCGTGCCCGCTCGTCGATCCCCTCGTAGCGGCCGCAGACCAGGGCGAGGTGCGGCAGGGTGGCCAGCTCGCGCGCCAGCGCATCGGTCAAGCGTTCGCCGGCAGGCTCCAGCAGGATGACGTGCGCCCCCTCGCCGCGCAGCGGGGTGATTGCCGCGGCCAGCGGCTCGGGACGCAGGACCATGCCCGCTCCCCCGCCGTACGGGTAGTCGTCAACGGAGCGATGCGGGCCGATCCCGTGCTCGCGCAGGTCGTGCGTCGCGACGGTCAGCAGGCCACGCTCCACCGCCCGGCCGATGACCGACGTGCGCAGCGGCACCCCGTACAGCTCCGGGAAGAGCGTCACCACGTCGATGCGCACCTAGCGCACCTCCTCCTCCTCGTAGCGGACCACCATGGTGCCCGCCTCCAGGTCGATCTGGCGCACGACGTCGCGCAGCGCGGGCAGGAGCAGGTCCGGACGTCCCGGCGCCTCGGCGCGGTACACCTCGTTCTCGCCGGCACGGAAGACCTCGACCACGGTGCCCAGCTGCTGTCCGGCCTCGTCCAGGACCCGCAGGCCGATCACCTGGTGCCAGTACAGCTCGCCGGCGGGCAACGGCTCGGCCTCCACCTCCAGGTAGCGGCCGCGCAGTGCCTCGGCCTCCTCCCTGGAGCCGATGCCGGTCAGCCGCAGCACGGGCAGCCGTCCGCCGGTCTCGACCGATTCCACCGTCCGCGGCCCGTCCTCGCCCTCCAGAAAGAGCGCCGCCCCGGCGGCCAGGCGATCCTCCCGATCGGTGAGCACCTCGACCCGCACGCCGCCGGCGAGCCCCTTTGCGCCGAGGACCCTGGCTACCGCCAGCCGCTCACTCGTCGGTCTCGATCTCCAGCTCGACGTGGCGGCCGTCACGCGTGCCCATCACCCGCAGCAGGCTGCGGATCGCGTTGGCGATGCGCCCATCGCGGCCGATGACGCGGCCCATGTCCTCCTGGTCGACGTGCAGGATCAGCGCGACCTCGTCGCCATCCTCCTCGACCTCGACCGTAACCTCGTCCGGCTTGTCGACCAGGCTCTTGGCGACGTACTCGAGGAACTCCTTCACTCCTCGGCCGTTGCAGCGGCCTTGGCCGGTGCCTTTCGCGTGCGCGTGCGGGCAGCCGGCTTGGCTGCGGCCTGGGTATCGGCCTTTGCGCCGTCCGCCTTCGAGCCGATGCCGGCCTGTCGCATGAGACGGCCGACCGCGTCGGACGGCGTGGCGCCCTTGGCAATCCAGGCATTCAGCTTGTCAGCATCGAGCTGGACGGTGGCCGGCTCGGTGAGCGGGTCGTAGAAGCCCAGGATCTCCAGCGACCGGCCGTCGCGCGGCTTGCGGCTGTCGATGGCCACCACCCGGTAGCTCGGCCGCTTGGTGGCCCCCACGCGGGTGAGCCGAATTCGTACTGCCAAGTGTTCCCTTCTTCCTGATGCGTGTTCCAGTCGCGGCGCGGCGCCCTTCAGCGCACGGTGAGCGCCGCTCGAAGCTGGCTCATGTCGTCACGCGCCGGGAGGGTCACTCCCAGCGCGCTGATCGAGAGCAGGATATCGCGAGCGTCCCCGGTCATGCCGAGCGAGTCCGGTGAGCCCTCTGCCAGGGCGCCGATGTCGACGAACAGCTCGTTGCCGCCGCGGTCCCCCGCCAGCTGCCAGGCTTCGGCGTAGCGCGGGTTGTCGGCGAGGGAGCGATCGGATGCGGCGGCCAGCGCGGCGGCCACGTCGTCGTAGGTGAAGCCGAGCACCACCACCCCCTGGTCCGGCACGGCGGCCCAATGCACCTCGCCAACCTGCGGGATCTGCGCCCCGACCACGCTCACGGTCGACGCGGGCTGTTCGGTGACCGTCGCGCCGTGGCTGGCCAGCGCGTCGCGCAGCCGCTGCAGTGCGGCAAGGCCCGCCGCCGGGTCTGCTGGACGCAGGATGAGCTGCCCGTGCGGCGCGCCGTTGGCCAGGTCGCTCACGGCAATGCCCGACTCCCCGTTCAGCAGTGGGCCCACGTCGTCGTCGAAGCTGACGCCCAGCCCGATGGCCGCCAGCAGGCGCAGCTGGCCGATCGTGCGGAACAGGTCGGCACCGCCGGGAACGAGCTCAGCGCCGGCCTCTGCGGTATCCAGCAGCCCGCCCAGGTCGTAGAGCACCGCTCCCAGCTGCGCGTCAGGCGGCATCCACTCGGCGAGGCCCGATACCTGGCCGGCCAGCGCGAAGGCCCGTCTGGCGTCCTCGTCCGCCGCATCTGCCGCGAACGGCGCGCTGCCCTCCAGGCGCAGCCCCTCGGGCTCGGCCAGCAGCGCGACTCCCAGCGAGCTGTAGCCGCCGAAACCGTCCGAGATGCCGGCCCCGTCACGCGCCGCAGCCAGGTTCACGTAGCCCGCCACCAGGTGATCGGCCGGCAGCCGGCGCATGGCGGCGTTGAAGCCCGCGTCATCGGACAGCGACGACCGACGGTTGGCATCGGCGTCGAGCGCGGCCTCCAGGGTCGGCCGGTCGCTGGCCACCAGCAGCAGCTCGTCCAGCAGAGCCCAGCTCGCCTCCGGCGCCACGCTGATCGGCGTGCCGGCGTAGGTGTCGGCCTGTGGCACCAACCCGCGCGACGCGGCCAGGCGGGGCAACGCCGCCTCGGCCAGGGCGCGGTCCTTCACGCCCGCCAGGAGAAGCAGCCGCGGCGCAGTGGGCGCCTCGCCCGGCAGCGCGGCCACGGAGAGCTGGTTGCCGAGCCAGGGACGGACGTCGACCTCGTAGTCGATGCCGACCTGGCCGAGGAAGCGGGCGCTGATCTGGTGCAGCTTCTCGTTCAGCCCCGCTGCGTCCTCGAAGCCGGGCACGTTGCCCAGCATGGTCGCCAGATTCAGCTGCTGGCCGGTGCTGGGCTGCAGGTAGGCGGTGACGTAGGCCGTGGCGCCGGCCGGCACGGCCGCCGCGGCGCGATCGGTGCCGGCGGCAAAGACGAACAGGTAGGCGGCGATCACCAGGCCGCCGACCAGGCCCAGGAGCGTGGTCAGCGCGATGACCAGCCGGCGAAGCACCCGGTCAGCGACCCATCATGCCGCGCAGGCCGGGGAGGTTCGGCAGGCGCCCGCCGCTCAGCTGCTTCACCAGCTTCTGCATCTCGGCGAACTGCTTCAGCACGCGGTTCACGTCCGCCGTGCTGGTGCCGGAACCCAGGGCGATGCGCCGCCGCCGGCTGGCCTTGATGAGCTCTGGCTGGCGCCGCTCGTCGGGCGTCATCGAGTCGATGATCGCCTCGATGCGCGTCATCTGGCCCGAGTCGACCGCTTCCTGAGCGGCGCCCGCCATGGCGCCGGCGCCG
>DASSNI010000049.1:0-8619 GCA_035701385.1 Candidatus Limnocylindria bacterium
TGACGAGCCCGCGTCCGAACGCGGACGATCCGACGGCCAGCACGGCGACCACCATGATCTACCTCTTCCCGATCATGATGGTCTTCTGGGGGTCGTTCCTCCCGAGCGGCCTGATCCTGTACTACGGGGTCCTGACCCTGACCCTCATCGTGCAGCAGTTCCTGATCATGGGATGGGGCAACCTCTTCCCGCTGTTCGGCTGGCAGCCGCGCTGGGCACCGCCACCCGATGACGCTCCGCCACCCCGGCGACTGACCGGCGAGGACGCGCGAGGCGCCAAGGAGAACGATGGGCGGTCAGACCGCCCGCAAGCCACCACTGGCCCCGGAGGCGCCGCCGGCGACAGCCGGCAGAAGCAGCGCTCGGGGCCGCGACGACGACGAGGCCGAAGACGATGACGTTCAAGGAGTTCACCGGCAAGAACGTCGAAGAGGCGATCCGAACCGCCATGCGCGAGTTCGAGTCCGATCTCTCCGACCTGGACATCGAGATCCTTTCGCAGGGCAGCCGCGGGATCCTGGGGGTCGGGGGCGAGGAGGCTCGCATCCTGGCCGCCCCGAAGTCGGCGGTGGCTGCCGCCGACACGGTGCGAGTGCCCGATGTCGCCGATGACGGCACCGAGGCAACGCCCGAGGCGGCCGAGCCCGTTGCCATGTCGATCGACGACGAGGCGAGCGAGCAGCTCGCCGACCTGGAGCGCGCGGAGCGTGGCAGCCGCACCCGCGGTGGCCGAGGCCGCGGCGGACGCGGCCGTTCCGGCGACCGCACCGAGCGCGGTGGTCGCGAGCGCCCACCCCGCGCCGAGCGCCCACCCCGCGAGCCGCGCGGCGACCGACCGCCCCGCGAGCCGGCGCCCTTCATCCCGGCCAAGCCGCTCGAGGAGCTCAGCGACGCCGAGCGAAGCGCCATCGAAGGCGGTCGCGAGGTCCTGCAGCAGATGCTGGAGCTGATGGGCGTGGACGCAACGGTCGAGATCGTGATGGGCAGCGAGACCACCAAGCTCAACGTGAAGGGCGCCGACCTGGGCGTGCTCATCGGCCGGCGTGGCGAGAAGCTGGCCAGCCTGCAGCACCTGGTCAACCTGATCGTGGCCAAGCGCGAGGGACAGTGGCACCGCATCAGCGTCGACGTGGAGAACTACCGCGGCCGCCGCGAGGAGCAGCTGCGCGACGTCGCCGACCGCGCCGCGAAGCGCGTCATCCAGAGCGGCAAGATCATCCAGCTGGAGCCGATGCCGGCCGTCGAGCGGCGGATCGTGCACATGGCCCTCGTCGAGAACGGCAAGGTCCGCACCCAGAGCGTGGGCGTGGAGCCGAACCGGCGGATCGTGGTGCTGCCGGCGACCAAGATCGAGTCGTAGGCACCACCCGCACAGCGGAGGGATCGGGCCATGGCAGGCCCGTGCGCCATCGGCCGTCTGCGGCCTGGCGGCCCCTGGATCGGCTTCCGGGCCGATGGCGTGGCCGCCCTTGCGGTCGGCACCGAGAACGGCGTCCGCCTGCGACCGGCTGACGACGCCACGCGCATCGCGCTGGCGATCGCCTACTTCGACGAGGCCTTCGACGACCCGCCGCCCCAGCTGGAGGCGACGCACGAGGACGTGTCCGCGCTGCTGCGCGGCGTGATGGACGGCGAGCCGGATCCCGCCAGGCGGCACCTGCTGTCGGAGGCGGTGGATGCCATCGATGACGGGCTGGCGCGCGACGTCGTCACCGCGCGGCTGCTATCGGCCATGCCCCAGGCACCGAACGAGCAGGCCGCCGATCCGGTCGACCTGCTCGTGGCGCTCGCTGAGGAGCTGCTGCGGGACTAGACCCGGCTGTCGTCCCGATCGTCCATGCCGCCCATCGTTGGCGGGGCGCTGTCAGGCGCCGGGGGCGCCGGCGAGGCTGCCGGGGCCGCGGGGGCCGCGGGGGCCGCGGGTGCCGCTCCACCACTCGGGGCGGAGCCGACGGTGAACTTGCCGCCTTCGGCCTGGAACATCTGCCAGCCGGTCCAGGCCAGCACCAGCGAGGCGACCAGCGCGATGGCGAAGAGCCATGTGCGGTA
This sequence comes from Candidatus Limnocylindria bacterium, assembly GCA_035701385.1. Lineage (GTDB taxonomy): Bacteria > Chloroflexota > Limnocylindria > QHBO01 > QHBO01 > DASSCW01. The sequence goes on from DASSNI010000049.1 coordinate 2,050, forward strand.
GTCATCCAGCGACGCGAAGAAGTAACCCATGTACCTGAGGATCTCGATGACCGCGCCGGCCGCGGCGACGCCGCCGAGCGCAACCAGCAGGCTCCCCTTCGTCCCTGGCAGGTTCGTGCTCGGCGAGAGCTGCGGAAGGAAGACCACAACCAGGGCTGCCACGCCGGCGAGGATCGACAGCCACAGGAGCCCACCCCAGTTACTGATGATGCCCGCCAGGACCAGCGCAACGGCTGCGTAGGTGGCCATCTTTTCGTTGGAACTGAGCTTGGAAAAGTCCATCAGTCGGGATGCCCTCCGATTTCGGCGGCCGGCAGATCAAAGCGACATGGACGGGGCCGCGCGAGCCGCACGGTAGCACACGCCCCTCGCCGTTCATAGATGGCTTGCCGGCTCATCGAGCGGGCGGCGAGCCTGTCCTGAGCGTGTCCTGAGCGTGGCGCGAGCCTGACGAGAAGGTGCCAGGAGCGTCCCGGACATGACATGACCCCGCCTGGGCGGGGCCATGGGATGAATGCTGGTGGAGATGGGGGAGAATCGAACTCCCCGTCCAGAACCGAGTTGCCGGGAACGTGCTACAGGCTTGTCCGGCCTACGAGCGTTTCGCGGAACGGGCCCCCGACCGGCGGGGTGCTCCACTCGCTATCCGGCTGACCTTTCGGCCCTTTGGCGCCACTCACCGGAGTCGGCGACGCCGCACCTCCCCTGATGACATCTTCGCCGTCCGGGGAGGTGGGACGACGTCGATGCTCACTGACTAAGCAGCGAGAGCGAACTGACGATTGCCAGTTGCTGGCTTGCCCGCGGTTTAACGAGGCCTGCGGGCGACCTCGACCTGCAGTTCCCGGTTCCTGAGCCCTGTCGAAACCTGACATCCCCACGAACCGGATTGACGGCTGCAATGGTACCACATGAGGCGCCATAAATGAACAGACGTTCGGTTCCGGTGCGTCCGCAGTCGCGACTCACATCGGGCGTGCATCACGTCGGCAGATGGTGCAGCGGAGCGCGCCGGGTGTGAACTGCGACCTGTCGACTCGTGCGCGGTCGGAGCCCGCGCGGTCAGAGCCGGACGCGAGCCTTCGTCTCCCGGGCGAGCTCGCGGCGCATGTCGCGCTCGGCGATGGAGCGCCGCTTGTCGTGCGTCTTCTTGCCGCGGCCGATGCCCAGCTCGAGCTTGGCGCGGCCGCCCTTGATGTACAGCCTGAGCGGCACCAGGGTGTAGCCCTTCGACTGCACGCGCCCCACCAGCTCGGCGATCTGGTCGCGATGCAGGAGCAGCTTTCGCGTGCGCGTCGGCTCGTGGTTGTTGCGGTTGCCCTGCTCGTAGGGCGCGATGTGCGCCCCGATCAGCCACGCCTCGCCATGCTCGATGCGGGCGTACGCCTCGGCCAGGTTGGCACGGCCGGCGCGGATCGACTTGATCTCTGTCCCGGTCAGCACCAATCCCGCCTCGAGCGTCTGCTCGATGGCGTAGTCGTGGCGCGCACGGCGGTTCAGGGCAATGGTCTGGTCAGGCATGGGATCCAGCGACGAATGCTAGCGATCGGAGCGGCGAAGTCACGCATCGGCAGAGCCCATGCGTCTGCGTCCTCGGAGAATATGAAAGAGCCGGCCGTCCGGCCGGCTCTTCCGTCGCTACCACGCGAGGATGCTTATCGCACCGCCTCGGTGGTGGCGTGACAGGAACTACTCACTGCACACCACCTCCTTTCGTTACCGGCATGGTATCAGCCATCCGTCGGAGACGGCAAGGGGGCCGAGGCGGTCGCTCAGACGGCCGCCACCCGCTGCCCGGCGTTGTCGTAGCTGACCGGCGACAGCGCCGGCGAGAGCAGGGACGACGCGCCCTCCCCACTGGGTGAGGCCGATGGCTCCGTGCCGCCACCCGTCGCTCGCCGGGTGATGTACTCCACGGCGCGCTCCAGGTACAGGTCACGCTCCGGCGGCGTGCCGTCCGGTACGTTGACCACGACATCGGGCTGGACGCCGTCCGGCGCGACGCTGTTGTGGTCGGGCGTGAACCAGCGCGAGATCGTGATCCGCACACCGCCGCCGTTGGCCAGGCCGCTCCACACCTGCACGGTGTTCTTGCCGAAGGTGTGCTGGCCGATGGTCGTCGCCCGCCCGCGCTCCTTCAGCGCCGCCGACACGATCTCCGACGCGGAGGCAGATCCGTTGTTGACCAGCACGACCAGCGGGATGTCGGGATTCGTGGCCAGCCCCTGGCCGGTGGCCTCCCAGCGCTTCACGCCATCGGCTTCGGACTCCTGGGTGAAGATCAGCCCATCGGCGATGAACTCGGAGGCGATGTCGTTGGCCTTCTCGATGTAGCCGCCGGGGTTGTCGCGCAGGTCGAACACGATCGAGGTGGCGCCCTGGTCCAGCAGGGCGGCCAGCGCGTCGTGGAACTGGTCGGCGCTGGCGTTCGAGAAGCCGTGCAGCGCGATGTAGCCGATGTGGTCCTGGAGCATCCGCGAGCTGACCTCGCGCATCGTGATCTTGGCGCGGGTGATGGTCATCCGCTGTGTCCGGCCGTCGCGCTCCAGCGTCAGCGTCACGTCGGTTCCGGCGTCGCCGCGGACCTTCTTCACCGCGTCCTCGAGCGCCAGGCCGTCCACGCCCACGCCGTCGATCTCCCGCACGATGTCGCCGGCCAGCAGCCCGGCCGCCTTCGCCGGCGAGTCCTCGAGCGGGGCCACCACCACCAGCACGCACTTGTCGCTGAAGGTGGCGCACGCCTCCAGATCCTCGGGGTCCTCGGTGTTCTTGACGCCCATCTCGGCGCCGATGCCGGTGAACTCGCCGGACAGGTCGCCGACCGCGCGCTGATAGTCGTCCGGCGACATGTAGCCGCTGAACGGATCCTTCACGCCGTACTCGAACATGCCCTGGATGGCGCCGCCCGCCAGCGCGTCGTCATCCAGCTGGTCGACGAAGTCGTCCTTCAGCCGGCTATAGGCCTGGCACAGCGGCGCGAAGGCCTCCGAGGCCACGCAGCTGGAGCTGCCCACCGATCCTGCGGCGAGGTAGCCGCCCACGAACAGCAGCGTGCCCACCAGGGCCGCCAGGACAAGGGCGATGACCCAGGCCAGCGGCGACGAGCTCCACGAACGCGTGGCGACCGGCGCTTGGCCGGCGGGCTCGGGGCTGGCGGGGGGTGTCGTATCCGGGGTGGTATCGGTCATGCGAGGGCGCGGAGTGTACACCGGGTTCAATCTGAGCCCGGTTACGGCCGCATTACGTTTCGCTTACCACGCTCAGCTGGCGGCGGACAGGTTGGAGCGCACGCTGATCCAGCTGCCGACGGCCCCGACGCCGACTCCCACCGCCACCACGATGGCCGACAGGGTGGCGAGGAACTGCGCGCTGACGGCGGTGGGCATCTGGAAGACGGTGACCATGACCGGCTTGATCGGGTCCCACACCATGGCCACCAGGACAACGGTCACCAGGGCGCCGATGATCCCGCACAGCACCCCCTCCAGGATGAACGGCCAGCGAATGAAGGAGTCGCTGGCGCCCACCAGCCGCATGATCTCTATCTCGTTGGCGCGCGAGTACACCGCGATCCGGATCGTGTTCACGATCATGAACAGCACCACCGCGCCAACCAGCAGGATGGCGATGATGCCCACCGTGCGGATGGTCCCGATGATGTTCACCAGCTTCTCGAGGTCCGCCTGCTTGGTGGAAATGAGCTTGATCTGGTTGGCGTGCGGCCCGCCGGTCAGCGCGTTGACCACGCTCTGTGACGCTTCGGGCTGGTCGAGCGCGATCTCCAGGCTGGCGAACAGCTCGATGTCCGCGCCGCCGAGGTCCAGGGTCTGCCCGCGCTCGGCATAGACCTGCCGCAGCCGATCCATGGCCATGTCCGGGCTCACGTAGGTGACGCCGCGCACGCCGTCCAGGCCCTCGCTGTACGCGACCAGCTCATCGGTCTGCGCCTGGGTGAGGCCATCGACCAGCTGCGCGGTGACGCCCACCTTGTCCTCGATGAACTCCAGCCCGGAGTTCAGGCCGCTGATCACGATGAACAGGCCGGACAGCAGGATCAGCATCAGGATCACGGTCGCGGTGGCAGCCAGGCTCATCATCGCGTTGCGCCAGAACCCCTGCCAGGCCCGGATGACTGCAAAGCCGATGAAGCGGACGAAGCGCATCGGCTCAGTACTCGCGCTCGTACGCGGCGCCGGACTCGTCGCGCACCAGCATGCCGTGCTCCAGGGCCAGCACCCGGCGGCGCATGGCGTTCACGATCTCCTGGTTGTGGGTCGCCATCAGGACGGTCGTGCCCAGCTCGTTGATCTGGATCAGCAGCTGGATGATCTCCCAGGAGGTGACGGGGTCCAGGTTGCCGGTCGGCTCGTCGGCAATGAGCATGGCGGGGTCGTGGACGAGGGCGCGGGCGATGGCCACGCGCTGCTGCTCCCCGCCGGACAGCTGGGTGGGCAGGTGCTCGTCGTGCTCGTGCAGGCCCACCAGGTTCAGCAGCTGCGGCACGCGGCGCCGGATCTCGGCGCGCGAGGAGCCGGTGACCTCAAGGGCGAACGCCACGTTCTCGAACACCGTCTTGGCAGGCAGGAGGCGGAAGTCCTGGAAGACGATGCCGATGCGCCGGCGCAGAGCAGGCACGTGGCGGCGCCGCATGCGTGACAGGTCCTTGCCGGCCACTATCACGCGGCCGCTGGTCGGCAGCTGCTCACGGATCAGCAGCCGGATGAAGGTGCTCTTGCCCGCGCCCGACGGCCCGACCAGGAACACGAAGTCGCCCGGTGGGATGACGACGTTCACATCGGCCAGCGCGACCTTGCCGTTGGGGTAGGTCATGCCGACGTCGACCATGCTGATCACCGGCTGCGAGTCGGACTGCACGCCGGCCATCGGCCGCTCCATCGCCCCGATCACGCGCCACCCCCGGTGGGGGCCGGCGTGCCGATCAGCGAGCGCAGGTACCCCTCGATGAAGGCGTCCAGGTCACCGTCCAGCACGGCGGTCGGGTTCGAGGTCTCGACCCCGGTGCGCAGGTCCTTGACCATGGTGTAGGGCTGCAGGACGTAGCTGCGGATCTGGTTGCCCCAGCCGGCCTCGACGTGCTCGCCGCGCAGGCGCGCCATCTCCGCCTCGCGCTCCTCCTGCTGGCGCTCGACCAGCTTCGCGCGCAGCACGGCCATGGCCCGCTCCTTGTTCTGCGCCTGGCTGCGCTCGTTCTGGCACGTGACCACGATGCCGGTGGGCAGGTGGGTGATGCGCACCGCCGAGTCGGTCTTGTTGACGTGCTGGCCGCCGGCGCCGCTGGCGCGGTAGGTGTCGACCCGCAGGTCGTCGTCGCGAATCTCGACGGCCGCGTCCTCGGCCACCTCGGGCATGACCTCCACCAGCGCGAAGCTGGTGTGCCGCCGCTTCTGCGAGTCGAAGGGGCTGATGCGCACAAGGCGATGCACGCCGCGCTCGCTCTTCAGGCGGCCGTAGGCCCATCGGCCATCCACCGCGAAGGTCACGCTCTTGAGGCCCGCCTCCTCGCCCTCTGTCTGGTCCAGGATCTCGGTCTTCAGCTTGTTGCGGTCCGCCCAGCGCATGTACATGCGCAGCAGCATCTCCGCCCAGTCCTGGGACTCCGTGCCGCCTGCGCCTGCATGGACCGATACGATCGCCGGCCGCTCGTCGTACGGCTCGGACAGGAGGAGGCGCGACTGCAGCTTCTCCCAGTCGGCGCTCAGCGCGTCCAGGTCGCGCTGCAGGTCGGCCTGCAACCCGTTGCCGGACTCGCCATCCGCCTCTGCGAGCTCGGCGATCTCAGCCAGCCCGTTGGCGCGCGCTTCGAGGTCCCGCCAGGTGCCGATCTCCTCGCGCAGCTCATCGGCACGGCGCAGCATCGTCTGCGCGGCGTTGGGATCGTCCCAGAGGTTGGGATCTGCCGAGCGCTCGGTCAGCTCCGCGAGCTCGGACTCCTTGGCGGACAAGTCAAAGGCGCACCGCCGTGTCGGCCACGAGGCGCGCGAGCCGCTGCGCCTCGTCCTTAATTGCGTCCAACGGCCGTCACCATGGGCAGCTCCGATGCGCTCTCGTCTCCCACGCGCAGCGCCTTGCCGCGGACCCTGGCCGGGTTGACGCACGGGCAGTAGCTCTGGCGCGGGCAGGCGCCGCAGTTACCGTCGCAGTCGAGGGTGAAGGCGTAGCTGCAGCGCATGCAGTCACGTTCGCACTGGATCAGGTCTTCGTAGGGCTCGTCCGGGTCTCTGAAGCGGGTGACCAGGGGAAGCGAGGCGGCCGGCGATCGGTAGGGGGAGGGGGCTGTGGGAGCGGTCTCGGGACCTCGACTGGGGCTGGTCAGCTGCTTCACGAAGCCCTCCGCGTACCATCGGCACGAGGTCACCGCGCCTCGTCGCCTATGGGTCCTCATCGTAGCGGGTCAGGCTCGAATCGCCAACCCTCCAAATGGTCCCTACGCGCCGTGACAGCGCTTGTACTTCTTGCCGGAGCCGCACCAGCACGGATCGTTGCGGCCGATCTTCTGGCCGGCGCGCACCGGCTCCTGCCGTCCGGCCGCGCTGCCGTTGCCGCTCCCGT
>DASSNI010000050.1:0-2640 GCA_035701385.1 Candidatus Limnocylindria bacterium
AGGTCCGCGTCGAGCCGCTCCAGCGCATCGGGGTCGCGCGCGCTCATGAGCTCCTGCTCCATGGCGTCGTACTGCTGCTGGCGATCGATGGCGGCCAGGGCGTCGAGCAGGCCCATCGGCTCATCACCCGAGAAGGGATAGGGCTCGCCGAAGGGCTGGTCGGGGCGCAGAGACTGGAGGTTGCCCGCCAGGCGGGCCATATCCCAGCGCAGCCGGTCATCACGCAGCAGGTCATCCATCAGCTGCTGCAGCTCGGAGCGCATCTCGGGGCTCATGCTGCTGAGCAGCGACGCCATCTGCGACGCCTGCCGGTGCAGGTGGTCGATCAGCTCGTCCACGTTGCGGATGCCGGGCGGTAAGAACTGGCCGTGCTGGGCCATGAATGCGTCGAAGTCGGCCCGCGTATCGGCCCCGGAGGCGTGTTTCTCGAGCAGGCTGTTCAGGTCGCGGACCATCTGCCGCACGCCATCCAGGTCATCGGGGGTCAGTCCGCTGACCCCTTCCTTCAGCCCCTGGAAGTAGGTCTGCAGCACGTGCTGGCGCAGCTCGTCGGTCAGTGCGTTGAAGGCGTCCCGGGCATCGGGATCCATGAACTCGTAGTCGCGCAGCCCGTTCAGCCGCTCCGCCAGGCCGGGACCAAGGGAGTCGAGGCGGTCGCGGCGTCCCTGTGCGGTCCGCGAGAGCACCTGCTCGGCCATCCGGGCGCGCTCCTGGGCCTCCCCCGGCGGCGCCTCGTGCGCGGCACGTTCCGCCTCCTGCACGCGGCGCTCGATGCCGGCGCGCTCCTGCTCCACGATGCGATCCAGCCGTGCGGCCAGGTCATCCAGCACGCCGTCCAGGTTGGCCTGCTGCAGCTCCTCCGCGCGTCGCTGGCGCAGCCGATCGGCGATGCGGCGCAGGCCCGGCACGTCGCCACCGCGCGTGCCGCGGAAGCCACGCTGCATTAGGCGCTGCAGGGCGCGACGCACGTCGCCGTCCGCCAGGATGTCCTCCGACATCGCCTCCAGCACGTCGTCCGCGTCGAAGGGCGGCAGCTGCTGGCTGCCATCCCAGCGCGTGTAGCGGTAGCGGGTCACGCTGCCCTCACCGGAGCCGACGCCATGCCGCGCGGGCGCCGCGGATCGCCAGCCGGGTGGCGCCGCGCCCGGCACGCAGGCCCAGCCGGCCACCGGCGCGCGCCAGCCACGCGGCGCTGTGGCGGACGGTGGCGAGGTCGGTGTCCATCTCCTCGGCGGTGAGGCCTGCCGACTCCAGGTGTTCGGCGCGCGCCTCCGGCGGCAGCCCGCGCAGGGCGAAGCGCAGGCCCAGGAGCGCCACGGCGGCGTCATCGAGCTGGCCGGCGAAGGGAATGATCCCGGGCACCAGGTCGATGGGCGAGACGAGGTACGCGGCAGCCCCCATCACCGCCGCACGCCGTGCGCCGCTCAGGCGCTCGTCACGGCCCAGCGCCCAGCCGAGCCGCGCGTACGACGGCATGCGCCGCACCAGCGCCATGACCGCGTCGCGCGGGAACGGGTCCGTGACCGAGCGCGCCCTAGCGCGCGTAGCGGACGCCGCCACCACGTCGCTCCTTGTTGAGCCGCCGGTTGAGGTGCAGGCCCTCGAGCACGAACTCCACGCCGCTGGCCAAACCAGCCGGTGACTCGCCCACGTCGAGGTGTCCGACCGCGCGACGCAGCTCCGGGATGTCGTCCAGCAGTCGCGCATGGGCCTCGGAGCCGATGCCCTCCCCCACCTCGGCATCTGCCCCCTCCTCGAACGCCTCGACCAGCGGCAGCAGCTCGGAGAGGGCGAAGTGGCGGTTGAAGACGTTGACCACGGCCCGCTGGGCCAGCTTCTCGATGACCTTGTCCTCGCGCGCCTCGTCGCCCAGCGTCTCGAGCTCGATCTTGCCGGCAGTCGAGGCGATCACCGCCGGCAGGTCGCTGATGCGAGGCGCGGCAACCGGCTCCCCGAGACGGACCGAGCGCTTTAGCGCGGCGGCCACCAGCGTCTCATGGTTGGCGATCGTGACCCGCACGCTCACCCCGGAACGCTGGCTCACCTCAGACGAGCGGCGGGCCAGCTGCGACAGCTCGGCCACCACTTCGCGCATGAAGCCGGGCACGTGGACCGGCACGCCGGCGGCCGCCTCGTCCTCGAAGGAGGTGTGCTCGGCCTCGACGATGGCGATCTCGACCTCGGGATCCTCGGGGTAGTGCGTCCGGATCTGGGCGCCGAAGCGATCCTTCAGCGGGGTGATGATCCGACCGCGGCTGGTGTAGTCCTCGGGGTTGGCCGATGCGATCACGAACAGGTCCAGCTCCAGCCGCACCTTGTAGCCGCGGATCTGGACGTCGCGCTCCTCCATCAGGTTCAGCAGGCCCACCTGGATGCGCTCGGCGAGGTCCGGCAGCTCGTTCAGCGCGAAGATTCCGCGGTTGGTGCGCGGCAGCAGCCCGTAGTGGATCGTCAGCTCGTCGGAAAGGTACCGTCCCTCGGCCACCTTCACGGGGTCGACCTCGCCCACCAGGTCGGCGATGGTGATGTCCGGGGTGGCCAGCTTCTCGCCGTAGCGATCGGCACGATGCAGCCAGGTCACCGGCGTCGCCTCGCCGGATTCGGCCACGGCGGCCCGGGCGTAGGCGCTGACCGGGCGCA
>DASSNI010000051.1:0-7116 GCA_035701385.1 Candidatus Limnocylindria bacterium
AGGTGGGGCAGACGCGGCTGGTTGAGCTGGCGGACGACGCCACCATGCTGGCCGGCTTCGACAAGGACACGCGCTACGCCATCCGACGAGCGGAGCGCGAGGGCGTGACCGTCAGCAGCACGTCCGACGCGGGAGATCTGAAGGCAATCGACGCGCTGCACGCGCTCGTGCTCGAGACCCAGCGCCGCGCGGGCTTCCCCAAGCCGCCGCTGCAACGCTACCGCACCGCCTGGCGTGGCCTCGCCAGTGCGGGCCGGGCAACCATCTTCGAGGCGCGGCGAGGGGATGAGCTGCTCGCCAGCGGCATGCTGGTGATCGAGGGCAACCGCTCCTTCTACCTGTTTGCCGGCTCGCGGCGGGAGGAGAAGGGCGAGCCGAAGCACTATGCCTCGTACGCGCTGCAGTGGGCGATGATGCGCCACGCCCGCGACACCGGCGCCCTCGTCCACGACCTGTGGGGCATCGCGCCGGATGGCGCCGGACCGGAGCACGCCTGGTACGGCGTCGGCCTCTTCAAGAAGGGATTCGGTGGCCGCGCGGTGCGGTGGGCCGGCACCTGGGACGTGGTCGTGGACCGCACCCTGTACCGCCTGCGCGCCATGGCCGGGCAGGCCCGCGGCCTGATGCGGTCGTCTGTCGGACGCCTGAAGCGGATGGGCCGATGAGCCAGCCGCGCAGCATGCCGCTCGGGGCGCTGACCGACGTCATCGAGCCGGAGCGGGTCATCGGCCTGCCGGTCGGCGAGGTGCGAGGCCTGGCCTACGACTCGCGCGCGGTGGGGCAGGGGACCCTGTTCTTCGCTGTCCCGGGCGTGCACGTCGATGGGCACGAATTCGTGGCCCAGGCCGTCGAGCGGGGCGCACTGGCCGTGGTCGTCGAGCGCGAGTTGCCAGGCGTGTCGGTACCGCAGCTGGTGGTGGATCGGGCACGCAATGCCCTGGCCGATGCCGCCGACGCGTGGTTCGGGCAACCATCCCGCAGCCTGCACGTGGTCGGCGTCACCGGCACCGACGGCAAGACCACGACCTGCTTCCTGGCGGCCGCGATGCTGCAGGCCGCCGGCATGCGGCCGGGGCTGATCGGGACGGTGGAGCTGGGGATCGGCGACAGCCGCACGCCGAACGAGAACCGCAACACCACGCCGGAGGCGCCGGAGCTGCAGGCGCTGCTGGCCGACATGGTCGCCGCCGGCAACGACGCGGTGGTGATGGAGGCCACCTCGCACGGGCTGGCCCAGGCGCGGACCCGCAACGTGGACTTCGACGTCGGCATCCTGACCAACCTGACGAGCGAGCACCTGGAGTTCCACGGCTCGCTCGAGAACTACCGGGCGGCGAAGGCGATGCTGTTCGAAGCCGCGCCCGTCTCGATCCTCAATGCCGATGATCCCTCGTGCGCGTACTTCCGCGGCCACGCGGCGGGATCGGTCGTCACCTACGGACTGGAGGCCGATGCGGACCTGCGCGCCTCCGCGGTCGACGCCACGGCCACCGGCACGGCCTTCGATGTCACGGCAGCGGGCTGGTCCGGTCGCGTGGCCCTGCGGCTGCCGGGCAGCTTCAACGTGCACAACGCCCTGGCGGTCATGGCGCTGGCGCAGGTCGAGGGTATCGAGCTCGAGCTGGCGGCGCGGGCGCTGGGCGAGGTGCCGGGCGTGCCTGGCCGCATGGAGACGGTCGACGAGGGGCAGCCGTTCGGGGTGGTGGTCGACTACGCGCATACCGCCGATTCCCTCTCCAAGGTACTGCGCATCCTCCGTCCGCTGGCCAGCGGGCGAGTGATCGCCGTCTTCGGTTCGGCGGGTGAGCGGGACCCGACCAAGCGGCCGGCCATGGGCCGGGTGGCGGCGGAGCTGGCCGATGTCACGGTGGTCACCGACGAGGATCCCCGCCTCGAGGACCCACGCGCCATCAACGAGGCCATCGCCGATGGGGCGCGCGCCGCAGGCGCGCGCGATGGCGACACCCTGTACGTCATCGATGACCGCACGGCGGCCATCCGCCACGCCATCGGCCTTGCGCGCGAGGGCGACGTGATCCTGCTGGCCGGCAAGGGCCACGAGAAGACGATCATCTACGGGACCGAGGGCCGCGCCTGGGACGAGAAGGACGTGGCGCGCCGCGCGCTGCGCGATGCGGGCTACGGCTCCCGTGGCTGAGCTGCGCGCCTGGCGGGTGACCGATCGCGCCGCGTGGAACGGGTTCGTCGAGTCGGCGCCGTACCGCTCGTTCCCGCAGCTGTGGGAGTGGGGCGAGCTGCGGGAGCCATTCGGCTGGGCTCCGCTGCGCATCGCGGTCGGCGACGACCCGCAGCGCCCGCCGGAGGCGGTGGCCCAGGTGCTGCTGCGATCCGTCCCGCTGCTCGGCTGGCGGCTGGCCTACGTGCCGCGCGGACCTGTTGGCCACCTCGATGACGCGCGGGTGCGCGACGCCGTCGTCGCCGCGCTGCGCTCGCTGGCTCGCACCGAGGGAGTGGCCACCGTGAAGGTCGACCCCGAAGCCCCGCCCGACTCGGCCCTGGGCAAAGCGCTGCTGGCCCCGCCGTGGCGCGAAGCGGCCAAGGTCCAGCCGCCGCGCACCCGGATCGTGGACCTGGCGCCGTCCGAGGACGAGCTGCGGGCCGCAATGAAGAAGAAGCACCGCCAGTACGTCTCAAAGGCCGAGCGCAGCGGCATCACCGTCGAGCGCCTGGACGGCAGCGCCGACAACGCGACGGCGAGGCAGGCCCTGGATGACTTCTACGCGATCTACACCCACACCGCCGAGCGCGCCGGCTTCGTGGCCCGCGCCCGCCACTACTACGACCGGGTGTGGGAGCTCTTCGCGCCGGGCGGCCATGCCAGCCTGGCGTTCGCCACGCGTGACGGACAACGGCTGGCGACGCTGTTCCACTTCACCCTGGGCGACCGGGCGGCGGAGGCGTTCGGCGGCATGACCGACGCCGGGGCCGATTCACGCGCCAACTACCTGCTGAAGTGGGAGTCGATGGTCGGCTTCAAGCGGGCGGGTTTCGCCACCTACGACCTGTGGGGTCTGGCCACCGGCGGGATCGCGCAGTTCAAGGAGGGCTTCGGTGGTCGCGAGGTGGAGTACGTCGGCGCCCGCGACCTGCCGTTGCGGTCGGCAGAGCATGCGGCACTGCGCCTCCTCCTTCCCGCCTATGGGCTGGCGCAGCGCACGCGCCTGCGGCTGGCTGGCCGCCGGCTTGCTGGCTCGGATGACTGACCGATGAGTGGGCCGCTGCCGGCGGGTCTCAAGCGCAGGAACAGATTGGAGAGGTACGCATGACCGCTGCGACCATCAGCCCGCGGGAGACGAAGAACCTGGACATCTACGGCAACGCGCCGCTGGAATGGCAGCGCGTGCTGGACGCACTCGAGAAGACGATGAACCTGCCGGTCAACGACTCGGCCGGTCACTACTGGATCGCCACCACGCGGCCCGACGGCCGTGCGCACGTGATGGCTGCCGGCATCGTGTGGGACGGCAGCCACTTCTACCTGGTGAGCGGGCCCGGCACGCAGAAGAGCCGAAACCTGGCGCGCGACCCGCGCTGCGTTATCACCGTGGCCGCCCCCGGCGCCGACATCGTGGCCGAATCCGAGGCGACCATCATCCGCGACGAGCCCGAGCTGCAGCGCATCGCCAAGCTGTACGACGACTGGGGACCGCAGGTGCGCGACGGGGCGTTCTGGCACGAGTTCAGCGCACCGAGCGCGGGGCCGCCGCCGTGGGACGTCTACCAGATCACGCCGAGGATCTTCTACGCGGTCGCGATCGACGACCCGCAGGGGGCCACCCGCTGGCGGCTCTAGCGACGCGGCGAAGGCGCTAGGCTCCCGGCATGCCGCCGATTGCACGCCGGGCCGATGACGCCGACCGGCCTCGCTGGGACGCATTCGTCGCGTCTCGTCCGGAAGGAGATCTCCTGCAGGCCTGGGGCTGGGGCAACTGCACGGCGATGGCCGGCGAGCCGCCCGCCCGCATCCTGGTCGAGGACGGCGGCCAGATCCGCGGCGTGGCCCAGGTCCTCATGCGCCGCGCCCCGTTCGGGCGGCAGGTCGCGTACGTACCGCACGGGCCGCTATGGGATCGCTCGGCGCCCGACGCCGATCGCATCTTCGCCTGGCTGATGCAGGGGCTGCGCACCCTGGCGCGCAGGGAGAAGGCCATCGTGGTGAAGATGGACCCACGCGCCGAACCGGGCCAGCAGCTCGACTTCGGCCGTCTGGCCGCAGAGCACGGCCTGCGGCGGGCACCGGACCTGCAGGCCCCCACCACCCGCATCGTCGACCTGCTGGACGGCGGAGAGCAGCTGGAGGCCTCCTGGCACGCTGATGCCCGTCGCCTCTCCAAGCGCGCGGCCCGCGAGGGCACGCGCGTGACCATCTCCACCCGGCCGGATGCGGCGGACGTATCGGTCCTGCATGACCTCCTGGCCGATGTCGCCGAGCACGCCGACTTCCGCGTTCGCTCGCCGGAGTTCCTGGAGCGCCTCGCCAGCGAGTTTGCGGGGACCGGCGGCTGGCACCTGGGCATTGCCCGGGTCGAGGATGAGCCGATCGCGGCCATGGCCTTCCCGCGCGTCGGCGATCGCGCCTACTACCTGTACGGCGCGCTGAAGCGCGACGAGCGCTTCAAGCACAAGTACGGCTCGCACGCTGTCATGGCCGAGATGCTGCGCACCCTGGCCGCCGATGGTTGCCGCAGCGTGGACATGTGGGGCGTGGTCGAGTCGGACGACGCCGATGCGGATCCAGCCTGGAAGGGCTTCAGCGACTTCAAGCGCACGTTCGGCGGCGAGCCGCTGCGCCATCCGGGCCTCTACGACCTGGTGACGGACCGCTTCTGGTATCGGCTGCGCGCGTTGCGAGAGCGCCTGCCCCTGCCATAGCGCGCTGCGGAATTTCGGTCAGAGCCACGCCCGGTGAGGACCTTGCTAGCATCAACCTCCCCAGGGGAGGTGACGCAATGACGTCAGGGCAAGCCACGAACGATCGCGGCCGCCGACCCGCGCTGGTCGTGGTCGACGATGGGGCGGTCTCCCGCCAGCTGACGGCGGGTTCGCTGCGGCGGCGGTACGGGACCGACTACGAGGTGATCGACCTCGACAGCTCGACCGCAGCGGCCGCCAAGCTTCGAAAGCTCCGCGACGCGGGCGCCGACGTGGCCGTGATTGCTGCCAACGTGAAGCTCGACGGAGACGGCACCCGGTTCCTCGGTCAGACGCGCGACGCATACCCCAACGCCCGACGCCTGGTCCTCTCGGCCGTCGGCGACAACTGGACGTTACCGACGATTGCACATGCCGCGGCGCTTGGCTTGGTCGATCACTGGGAGTACCTGCCGTCGAGCGAGAGCGACGAGCATTTCCTGGCGGTGATCGCCGACATCCTGGCCGACTGGACGCACGAGATGGGCCGTGGCAACCCGCGGATCACGATCATCGGCGAGCTGGGCGACCCGGACTTCACCGTGCTGACCGAGGTGCTGCAGCGCTGGGAGCCTCAGCCCATCCGCACCATGGAGGCGGGAACTCCCGAGGCCGATGCCTTCCTGAAAGAGCGGAGCATCAGCGGTCCGTTGCCCATCGTTGCCGTGGCGGATGGCCGGGCGGTGACCGGCGCGAACATCGCAAACCTGTCGGACGCCATCGGCTCAGGCGTGGACCCACGGGAGACGACCTTCGACGTGACGGTCATCGGCCTTGGCCCAGCCGGCTTCTCTGCCGCGGTGAACGCCGCCTCGGAGGGCCTGCGGGTGATCCTGGTGAACGACACCTTCAGCCAGGCGAGCTCCAGCCCGCTGGTCCGCAACTACCTGGGCTTCCCGGCCGGCGTGACCGGCGCCGAGCTGATGCGACGCGCCTGGGCCCAAGCAATGATGTTCGGTGCGGTGGCGCGCATCGGCCGAACTGCAACCGACCTGCGCCGCGAGCGCGGGCAAGTGGTGGTCACGCTCGACGATGGATCGGAGATCACCACCCACGCAGTGATGCTGGCCACCGGCGTGGACTACCGGCGCATCGGCGTCGAGAGCATCGACCGGCTGGTTGGCCGAGGCGTGTTCTACGGCTACGGCGCGCTGGAGGCGCAGGCCATGACCGGCGCGGACGCGGCGGTGGTCGGCGGCGCGAACTCGGCAGTCCAGGCAGCTCTGCATGTGGCCCGCTACGCCCGCTCGGTCCGCCTGATCGTGCGTGGCAGCTCGCTGTCCGAGTCCGCTTCCGAGTACCTGGTCACCCAGCTGGACGGCCAGTCCAACCTGACACTGCACCTGGACAGCGAGGTCGTCGATGCCGCCGATGCGCAGCGGCTGCGCTCCGTCACCGTGCGCAACCGGCGGAGCGACGAGGCGACGCAGATGCCGCTCTCTGGGCTGTTCATCATGATTGGTGCCTCGCCGCGGACCGAGTGGCTGCCGAAGGAGATCGCCCGCGACGACCGAGGCTATGTGCTGACCGGCGAAGATGCACCAGCGCCGGCCAGCCCGAAGGACGCACGGCTGCCGTTCGAGACGACCATGCCCGGCGTCTTCGCCCTGGGCGACGTGCGCTCCGGGTCGGTGAAGCGCATCGCGGCGGCAGTGGGCGAGGGATCCGCCGCGGTCCAGCAGGTGCACCGCTACCTGCAGCAGCTCGCAGAGTCGGCGCCGAAGGAGCAGGCGCCCCTTGGGAAGGCGATTCCCATCGAGACCATGCACGCCGAGATCGCGGCCGCGTCACGCAGGTAGCTGCCACCCAGCGCTCCCCGCAGGGGCTGATACCATTTGAGCGTGGATCTCGCCCGCCTGCGGGCGGCTCCGGCAGCCGTCGTATCGCGCGTCTCGCGCAGGCAGGCAGCGGCGGAGCCGACCCATTCGATCGAGGACGTCGTCACCGAGGCCCGGCTGCATCGGCCGAGCATCAATGTCGGCCTGATCGAGCGCGCCCACCAGGTCGCCACGCAGGCCCACGAGGGCCAGATGCGCGCCTCGGGCGAGCCGTACGTCCAGCATCCGGTCGAGGTGGCGTACTACCTGGCCACCCTCCAGATGGACGCCGAGACGCTGGCGGCCGCGCTGCTCCACGACGTGCCGGAAGACACCGACATGACGATCCAGGACATCGAGAAGCGCT
>DASSNI010000052.1:0-5021 GCA_035701385.1 Candidatus Limnocylindria bacterium
CGGCGAACTCGCCGGCCGCATCCGTCAGGCGGGCATCCTCGTCGAGCACGGTGATCATCGGCAGGCCGTGGCGCCGTCCCACCTCGTAGTCATCGAAGTCATGCGCCGGCGTGATCTTGACCGCGCCGGTGCCGAACTCGCGCTCGACGTGCTCGTCGGCGATGATCGGCAGCCGGCGTCCAAGGAACGGCAGCACGGCCTCGCGGCCGACCAGCGCCGCATAGCGCTCGTCCTCCGGGTGCACGGCCACCGCCGTGTCGCCGAAGATCGTCTCCGGGCGCGTGGTGGCGACGCTGATCCAGGCATCGGGGTCCGGCGTGCCGTCGGGGCGGGACAGGTGGTAGCGGATGGTCCACAGCGTCCCGCTCTCTTCGTGCTTTACGTTCTCGAGGTCGCTGATCGTCGTGCGGCAGCGGGGGCACCAGTTGACCAGCGCCTCGCCCCGGTAGGCGAGCCCGGCGTCCCACAGCCGCTTGAAGGCGACGCGGACGGCTCTGGCGCTCCCCTCGTCCATCGTGAAGCGCAGCCGCGACCAGTCCAAGCTGGCTCCCAGGCGCTGGTGCTGCTGGCCGATGACATCGCGTGTCTGGTTGATGAACTGCCACATGCGCTCCAGGTAGCGCTCCCGGCCCAGCGAGGCGCGGTCCTCCCCTTCCTCGGCCAGCATCCGGTCGAGCACGAACTGGGCGGCGATCCCCGCGTGATCCACCCCCGGCAGCCACAGCGTGTCGTCACCGCGCATGCGGTGGTAGCGGATCAGCATGTCCTCGACATACGCGGTCAGCGCGTGGCCCAGGTGCAGCGCCCCGGTGATGTTCGGCGGCGGCTGGGTGATGACGAAGCGCTCGGCGCCGGGTGGTCGCTCCGGCGCTGGTGCGAAGGCGTTGGCCTCCATCCAGCGCTGGTAGATGGCGGGCTCGACCGCGGCGGCGTCATAGCGCGGCGGGAGGCTGCTGCGCGGCTGCGTCGGCATCGGTCAGTCCTTTCGAGAGGCAAGCAGAAGCCCGTCCGTCGAAGGACGAACGGGCTCGTCGTGGTACCACCTTCGTTCGCGCTCTACGGAGAGCGCCTCTGTCCCGCGCTATCGGGCGGATCCCGGCCGGCTCGCGTGCGACCTTCCCCCTCCGCGTTCTCCAGTCGGGCTCTCAGCCAGTGGCCCGACCTCTCTTGGGGCCGACGGAGGGGTACTCCTCACGGTCATCGCCGTGAGGCGAGTCTAGCAGGTCAGCGTGCGCGGCTGAGCGTGACGACCAGGGTGCCGTCCGTGTCGTCGATGGTCGCCGTGGGACCCTCCAGGGCCTGGATGGCGGCCACCAGGTCGAAGTCGCCGGCGTGGCTGGCGCGATACACGAACTCGCCGGTCGGTCCCAGCGACAGGGTCACCCCGCGGACGCCCTCGACGCGCTCGAGCGCCTGCTTGAAGCTGGTGATGGCGCCGAAGCTGCCCAGGCCCTTGACCACGATGGCGGTCGACGTGTCGGCGCTCACACCGGCGGCCGGGGTGGCGGCCTGTGCCGGTGCGGCGGCCAACCGCTGGTCCAGCTGGGCCAGGCGCTCGGTCAGCCGGGCGTCCTCAGGGCGCGTGGTGCCGTTCGCATCAGCGTTTGGCGTTGCCCCTGTTTCGGGCGTGGTCGTCTCGGTCGAGGCGGCCGCGGTCTCGCCACCCGCCTCTGCCGCGGTCTCCGCCGCGATCTCGGCGGCCGGCTCCTCCGGCGTGACGCCCAGGGCCGCCAGGCGAGGGTCCATGGCCGAAGCCGCGGCCGGGGTGGCAGATCCCTCGGTCGGCGTCGCGGTCACGTCGTCGAGCTCGGGCGCGCGCGGCATGCGCTTGGCGGCCGCCACGAAGGCGGCGGGGTCGGTGATCTCGCCCAGCTGGGCGAAGAAGGCGGCCAGGTCGCGCTCGTGCTGCGCCAGGCGGCTGCGCGCCTCTTCGGCGGCCTTCTCGCTGGCTGCGCGGTGCTCGGTCAGCTCCTGCTCCAGGCGGGCGCGGCGCTCGCTGCGCTTCGTCTCGGCCTCGCCGCGGATGCGCTCCGTCTCGGCGCGCTCCCACTCGCCGACCGCCTCGATGTCCGCGTCGGACTTGCTGCGCAGCTCGGCCTCGCGCTCAGCTGCCATGGCGTTCAGGGCGGCGATGCGCTCGTCGATGACCGTCTTCAGCTCGGCCAGGCTCGCATCGCGCGAGGACTCGGCCACGCCGCGCATGGCGCCGACCAGGCTGGCCAGGAAGTTGGTTGACTCGGGCCCAGCCTCCTGCGCGAAGGCATCGGCGGTGGAGGTCTCGGCGGTCGCGGCCTCGGCGGTCGCGGCCGCGACCGATGGCGTCGCCTGCGCATCGCCCGTCGCCTCAGCGGTCACTCCCGTGTCGACCGGGGGCTGGGTCTCCATCTCCGCGCGCTCGGCGTCATCGGCTCCGTCGGCGGCCGTGGCCTCAGCGGCTGCCCCGCCCGCAGTGCCCTCGGCAGCAGTCGCCTCGGAGGTTGCAGTCTCGGCCACGGTGTCCTCGGCGACTGCCGTATCGGCAGCTGCCTGGTCCTGCGTGTCCGGGGTCTCTTGGCCGTCGGCGGTCCACGGAAGCCGGAAGCCCGCTCGGCGTCGTTCCACGCCCATTGTTCCGAGATTGCCCTCCTGCGCGCCCGAAAGGGATGGGTCGCGCTGCGTGTGGCCATCCTAGCCCCGCACCACACCAGAGTCGCAGCGACCCGAAGTACCGCTCTGGGACGCCAGTCGTACCAGTCGCCGCGGTTGCTACCATCGGCTCCGATGCTGCCGCCAACCATCACCTCCTGGTTCGAGAGCCCGTGGTTCGCGGCGCTCGTCGCGGTGCTGGTGGCGCTGCTGGCCTACGTCGCCATCCGCGTCGGCGTGCGCGCCGCGGCGCGGCATTTCGTGGAGGGACGCAGCGCGGACATCACGCCCGCCGAAACGCTGGAGATGCGGCGCCGGGTCGCCACGCTCGAGGACCTTGCCCTGCGGATCGGGGCGACCGTGGTGCTCCTCGTCGCGGCCCTGACGATCCTGGGCCAGTTCTCCGTCGAGATCGGGCCGATCATCGCGGGCCTGGGCGTGGTGGGAATTGCCGTCGGCCTCGGTGCCCAGACCCTGGTGAAGGACTGGCTGGCCGGCATCTTCATCGTGCTGGAGAACCAGTTCAGCGCGGGCGAGCGCGTCCGCATCGCCGGCGTGGAGGGTGTGGTCGAGGATTTCAGCCTGCGCCGCACGACGCTGCGAGACGTCGACGGAACGGTGCACACCGTGCCGAACGGCCAGATCATCGTGGCCTCGAACCTGAGCCGCGGGCACGAACCGGCGGTCAGCCCGGATGCGACCGAGCCGCCAGCGGCGCCCGGCGCCGACATCGGCCAGTAGCTAGGCCGATTCCTCCTCGCGCTCCTCGCGCGCGGCGGCCGCGCCCTTGCCGGTGCGGCGGCGCGGCTCGGCCTCGTCCGTCTCGGTGACCAGCATCGGCGGCTGGCCGTGCTCGATGGTCTCGGCGGTGATGACCACCTTGCGGACGTCGGTGCGCTCGGGGATGTCGTACATCACGTCCAGCAGCGCTTCCTCGACGATCGTCCGCAGGGCCCGCGCACCGGTCTTGCGGCCGATGGCCAGCTTGGCGGTCGCGTCCAGCGCCTCCGGCGTGAAGACCAGCTCCACCTTGTCGAGCTGCAGGAACTTGCTGAACTGCTTGGTCACCGCGTTCTTCGGCTCGGTCAGGACCTTGACCAGGTCCTCCATGGCCAGGGCAGAGAGGCTGACGACGACCGGCAGCCGGCCGACGAACTCGGGGATCAGTCCGTACTTCAGCAGGTCCTCCGGCATGAGCTGCTCCATCAGCCGGCGCCGCTCGTCCTTGCTGCGTCCCGCCTCCGAGCCGAAGCCCATGCCGCGCCGCCCGACGCGCTCCTCGACGATCTTCTCCAGGCCCTCGAACGCGCCGCCGCAGATGAACAGCACGTTGGTGGTGTCGATCTGGATGAAGTCCTGGTGCGGGTGCTTGCGGCCGCCCTGCGGCGGCACGTTGGCGACGGTGCCCTCCAGGATCTTCAGCAGCGCCTGCTGCACGCCCTCTCCGGAGACGTCGCGGGTGATCGACGGGTTGTCGGTCTTGCGGGCGATCTTGTCGATCTCGTCGATGTAGATGATGCCGCGCTGGGCGCGCTGCACGTCGAAGTCGGCGGCCTGGATGAGCCGCAGCAGGATGTTCTCGACGTCTTCGCCGACGTAGCCGGCCTCGGTCAGGCTGGTCGCATCGGCGATGCAGAACGGCACGTCCAGGACCTTGGCCAGGGTCTGGGCCAGCAGCGTCTTGCCGGAGCCCGTGGGGCCGACCAGCAGCACGTTCGACTTGCCCAGCTCCACGTCGTCGACGCTCTGGCCGGCATTCACGCGCTTGTAGTGGTTGTACACCGCCACGGAGAGGACCTTCTTGGCCTGCTCCTGGCTGATGACGTACGAGTCCAGCCGCTCCTTGATCTTGCGCGGGCTGGGCAGCGGCGTGGCCGTGCTCTTGCCGGAGCGCGGCGCCTCGAGCATCTCCTCCTCGATGATCTCCTGGCAGAGGTTGATGCACTCGTCGCAGATGTAGACGCCCTGGCCGGCGATGAGCTTCCGCACCTGCTCCTGGCTCTTCCCGCAGAACGAGCAGCGGTACGGGACCTTGGTCTTGCTGGTCACGCGGCGAGGATAGCACGGGGTCTGCGCGTTCCCGATGCACCGATGGTCCCCGATAGCATGCCCCCATGCCATCGCGCGACTTTGCCGTCGCCTCTCTCGACTCCCCGATCGGGCGGCTGTGGCTGTCCGGGACCGATGCCGGCCTGCGCAGCATCGTGCGCTCCGACCACCCACCCGACGCGGCCGGCGCCCTCGACCCGGATGCCCTGGCCGATGGGCTGCGCCAGCTGGACGAGTACTTCACCGGCGGGCGGCGTGGCTTCGACCTGCCGCTCGACCTCGGCGGCGTCGCGGCCTTCCACGTTGCCGTCTACCGCGCGGCCATGGCCATCCCGTACGGGGAGACC